>JAQTVW010000124.1 GCA_028706655.1 Dehalococcoidales bacterium
CGATCTTAAGGTAGCGGCTGATGGACTCCGCCGCCTGTTTCCCGGCGGCGACTGCCTGGATGACCGACGCTGGACCGGAGATGCTATCGCCGCCGGCGAAAACGCCCTTGAGAGATGTTTCCAGGGTTACCGGTTCGGTCTGGAAGCAGCCGCGCTCGGTCACGATATCTGATTGGTCAATGAGTTGCCTGTCCAGCGCCTGCCCGATGGCGACGATGACGCGGTCGGCATTGATTGTTTTAATGTCGCTTTCGTCATATGCCGGGTGGAAGCGCCCCTCACTATCAAATACGCTGGTGCAGCGCTTGAACTCGATGCCAGTGACATCGCCGTTGCCCAGGAAACGGTTGGGACCCCAGCCGTTGTTGATGTTGATGCCCTCTTCAAGGGTCGCTCGGATTTCCTCGGTCAGGGCGGGCATTTCATCACGCTGCTCCAGGCAGACTATCTGCACGTTCTTCGCACCGAGGCGCCGGGCGGTGCGCGCCACGTCCACGGCGACGTTGCCTCCGCCAATAACAATTAAATTGTCCGGCAGGTGAACATTATCTCCGGCGGCGACCCGGCGCAGGAACTCGATGCCGTAATCAACGCCGGACTTGTCCTCACCCTCGACGGCGAGCCGGCGGCTGATCTGCGTGCCCACGCTGAGGAACACGGCATCATTGTCCTGGCGAAGCTTTTCTAAAGTAATATCCTTGCCCACATGGCAATTATAGATGAAACTAACACCTTTGCGGCGGATTAATTCGACTTCATGGTCGAGCACTTTCCGGGGCAGCCGGTATTCGGGGATGCCCCAGCGGAGCATACCCCCGGCGGCAGAGGTGGCTTCGTAAACAGTGACGGCAAACCCGCGACCGGCAAGGTCATCGGCGGCGGCAAGTCCCGCAGGTCCTGCCCCGACAATAGCGACCTTTTTCGCGTCCGGCGGCGGGGTCTTTTCTTCGGGCAGGGTGAGTTTGCCGGCTTCCAGTAGTTCCATTTCTTTATCGGAAGCAAACCGCTTCAGTAGTCTAATCGCAATCGCTGAATCCACGTCATTTCTGGTACACTCCGCTTCGCAGGGGTGGGTGCAGACGCGTCCGCAGATTGCCGCCAGCGGGTTGCGCTCCCGGATGAGGTTGACCGCCTTGAGATACTCCTTCTTTTTGATAAGCTGGACGTAGCCTTGTACGTTGACATGCGCCGGGCAGGCGATTTTACAGGGCGCGTGCCCGTTTTTCATGATGCTGAAAATGTTGGGTGTCGCCTGGGTATAATGCTTGGCAATTGCCTTGCGGGTGCCCATGTTCCGGTCGAAATAGTTGGGGATATTGACCGGGCAGGCATCAGTACACTGGGCGCAGGCGGTGCACTTATCTACATCCACGTAGCGCGGATGGAGCTTGACGGTGGCTTTGAAATTGCCGGGCTCGCCCTGGAGGTCGGTGAGTTCCGCGAGGGTGAGGATTTCCACGTTCAGGTTGCGGGCGCATTCGACCAGCTTGGGCGAGACGATGCAGGTGGCGCAGTCCCCGGTGGGGAAGGTCTTGTCCAGGTGCGCCATCATCCCGCCGATAGCGGCGTCCCGCTCCACGAGGTACACCTTGAAACCGGAGTTCGCCAGGTCGAGGGCGGACTGGATGCCGGCGACGCCGCCGCCCTGCACCAGCACCGCTCCGATTTTCTTATTTTCGCTCTTGTCCATTCTAATAACCTTACACTCTTCCCGCGGGAGTAGCGGACATAATTCGTTCCACAACCTTTGCCGGTGACACCATCAGCCGCTCAAGTCCCAGCTCTTTCGGCGCAATGCCGAGGCAGAGTCCCAGCAGTTGCGTGATATAAATGACCGGCATGCCGTACGGTTTGCCGGTTGCCTTTTCGATATCTTTCTGCCGTAGGTCGAGGCTGGCCTGGCACATCGGGCAGGCGGTAACGATGCAGTCGGCGCCGGACGCTTTTGCGGAATCGATAATGGAGCCGGAAAGTTTGATAACTACATCCGTGCGGGTCAGGTTGAGCCCGCCGCCGCAGCATTCCACCTTGCCGGGCCAGTCCAGGCTCTCGCCGCCCATCGCCGTCACCAGACTTTCCAGCGACTCCGGATTTTCCGTGTCGTCGAATTTTGTAATTTCCGGCGGGCGGACGAGGAGACAGCCGTAATAGCAGGCTACCTTTAGTCCGTCCAGTGATTTCTGCAAGGATTTCCTGATTTTTTCGGTGCCGACGTCTTGCAGGAGTACCTCGACGAAATGGCGCACCGCTACCGAACCGTCGTATTCATGCCCGATGGCATCGTTCACCCGCTCGCGGATTGCCGCCGAAGACCGGACTTCGTAATTGGCGGTCTTCATGCGGTTGTAGCAGGCGGCGCAGGTGACCATCATATCCAGTCCCTGCTCCTTGGCGAGCAACAGGTTAGCCGCGGGCAGCGCCGCCGCCAGTAGCCGGTCGGTCTGGTGTGCCGCCGTCGCGCCGCAGCAGGTCCAGCCTGCTGGTTCGACGAGCTTGATGCCCAGCGCGTGCGCCACCGCTACCGTCGATTCGTGCATATCGCGGGCGGTCGAATGCGCCGAGCAGCCCGGGTAATAGGCGTACTTCATTTTCCAGTCCTCTTATTGGGCGCGGTCTTCGCAAAAATCCGTTTCACCGTTTTCCTATCAGTGCCGGAGGGCGGCAGGAGCGCCATTTTCCCCTTCTTCAGCATCGCGGGGAATTTCTCCGCGTCGTCCATCAGCTTGCCTGTCCCGAGCTTGTATGCCATTATCATGCCGATGTCGTAGCTGCGCCCGAAGCGGCGGACGGTACCCAGAAACTCGCGGTTGAACCGCGGCATATCGCCGTCCGGCCGGGCGGCATCCTTCTCCAGCGCCAGGGCGCGCAGGGCATCCATCACTGCGCAGACGTTAATCCCCATCGGGCAGCGCGCGTAGCAGGTCTTGCAGGAAAGGCACATCCAGATAAGGTCGCTGTCCAGTAATTCATCCCCGGCGCCCAGTTGCAGCCGCCGCACGATTTCCGATGGCGTGGTTTGCACGTGCGGCACGGCGGGGCAGCCGCCGGAGCATTTCTGGCACTGGTAGCAGACGCTCAGGTCGACCCCTGCTATCTTTTCGATAGTGCGGATAAGCCCTGCGCTCTTAGTCTGTTTCTTGATTATTACGGTCATAGAGGTCTCTCCTTGCTATTTTTTGCCCTTCGGTCCCAGCGCCGCTACCGCCGCGGGCGTTACTTTACGGTAGACTTCGGCCGGTGCGTATGGTTTTCCGTTTACGGTCAGCAGTTCGGCTACCTTGATGCCGAAAAGGCGCTCGTTTTCTTCCAGATAGGGCTTGATTAATGCCCAGTCTTCGTCGGTCAGCGGAGTGAACCTGCCGCCGTTGAGCTGCTGCGCCACAAGCTTGTTTTCCGGGTCACGGATATAAATCGCGCCGCCCGAAGCCAGCGAGAACAGGTTGCTGCCCGGGTACGGCTCGCGCATGCGAACTATGCGCCCGTCATCGTCAAAGCTGATGCCGTTCAG
>JAQTVW010000044.1 GCA_028706655.1 Dehalococcoidales bacterium
CACCGAAGCTCACAAAGTATTGCCCACCATACTTTCCCGCTGCCAGCGGTTCGATTTCCGCCGTATTTCCCAGACTGATGTCGTGAACAAGCTGGCGCAGGTCTGCCAGACCGAAGGCATTAAAATCGAGCCGCAATCTTTAAGCTTGATTGCCCGGACAACCACCGGCAGTCTGCGCGATGCGGAAAACCTGCTCCAGCAACTGACGACTTACTACGGCACCGATATCAGCCTTGCCCAGGTGCAGAACATGCTGGGTATTACCGGCGATGCGCGCAGCCGGGCGCTGGTCAGGCAGCTTATCGGCAACGAAGCAGCGAATGCAATCGCCACGATAAATGCCGTTAACAGCGACGGACTCGATTTGCGCCAGTTCAACCGTGAGATGGTCGCTTACCTGCGGGCGCTGCTGCTGGTCAAAACCGGCTCGGACAAGTCGGTCGACCTGCCTGCCGAGGATATCAAAGAGCTTAAAGACTTAGCCGAAAAGGCATCTCTGCCCCAGGTATTGAAGGCAGTCAAACTCTTCGGTCAACTTGAGTCCGGATTTGACGGCTATTCGACATTGCCGCTGGAGCTTGCTATTGTGGAATGTACCCTGCCGGTGGTCGAAGTTAAATCTTCAGCAATGAGGACTACCGAGCCGGAGACTTTAACAAAGCGGGCGACTCCACCGCTGGTAGCGGTAACATCCCAGCCGCCGCAATCAAAATCCGATATTACCTCAGGCAAACCACCGTCAGTCAACACCCAAACGTCAGCCATGACGGACACAATCGTGAAACCGGTAACCAAACCGGCTGTCGCCCGGGCTGAAGAAGTAAGTACGTTAAAAACTGAATCACCCAAAAAAACGGCTGCGCCGCCCCCTGCCCCATTGCAAGCGACTACTGAAATAGAGCAATTACAGTTAAATTGGCGGCAGCTTATTAAAGAGATGACTGGAAACCTCAGCCGCACGCCTGCCGCCGCTCTGCTGCGCAGCGCCACCCCCAAAGCGATGGAAAGCAATGTTGTTGTGCTTTCCTTCAAGTACGCCGCGCATAAAGACAACATGGAAAAACTGGACAATCAGAAGACAGCGGAAAAAATCCTGAGCAGTTTCCTGGGACGTTCCTGCCTGTTGCGCTGCATTTGCGAACCGGACGATAACCACATGGTACGCGCGGCGCAGAAAATGGGCGCCCAGATTATCGACGTGGAGGAGAAATGAACAACAAATTTATGATGCAGCAAGCCCAGAAACTCCAGGCGAAACTGGCGAAGGCGCAGGAGGAACTGGCTAATATTACCGTCGAAGCTACTTCCGGCGGAGGCGCTGTGAAAGTAGTCGCTAGCGGGCAGCAGCAAATCGTATCGGTAACGATTGCTAAGGAAGCCGTTAACCCTGAAGATGTTGTGATGCTGCAAGACCTGATATTGACCGCGGTGAATGAAGCTCTGGCGAAATCGCAGGCGGCGGCAAGCCAGCAAATGAGCCAGTTGACTGCCGGTCTCAAAATCCCCGGACTGATGTAATGAGGAGTATTTTATTTGTCGGGTAACCTGCCGGCTGCCGAAGCCATCAACAAACTGATTCAGGAATTGAACAAACTACCGGGCATCGGACCCAAGAGCGCCCAGCGCATCGCCTTTTATCTTTTGCGTTCCCCGGAAGAAGATAGCCGGCTTCTTGCAGAAGCTATTGTCTCTCTGAAGCAGAAGATTACGCTCTGCTCGGTCTGCTGCAACCTCACCGAGACCAACCCTTGCCCTATCTGTAATAATGCAGCGCGAGACCGCAATGCCATTTGCATCGTGGAGCAGCCGCAGGATATCCTGGCGCTGGAACATACCGGAATTTACAAAGGTCTGTACCACGTTCTCCACGGCGCTATTTCGCCCACCGAAGGCATCGGCACCAATGAAATCCGTATCAAAGAACTCATGACACGGCTCCAAAACAACCAGATTACAGAAGTTATTCTGGCGACGAACACTAACCTTGAAGGCGAACAGACCGCGATGTACCTGGGGCGCTTGATTACCCCATTGGGCATCAAAGTGACGCGCCTCGCCCGCGGTCTGCCTTTCGGTACCGAACTGGAGTACGCTGATGACGTTACCCTCACCCGTGCCCTCGAAGGCAGACAATCACTTTAACCTAAAACAGGAGTCTATCTTTGAATCTGAATAGTGCCGCAAGGCTGGAAGAATTTAAAAAGACTTACCCGGAGAAGTTTGTCTCTGAAGAAGAAGTCTTTAGCCATATCCGCCGGGGCTATCGTATTTTCATCAGTACCGGCTGCAGCGAGCCGCAGTACCTCGTACGCGCTCTCATCAAATATGTAGAGTCTCATCCCAAAGCGTTCTTCGATACGGACATTATCAACGTCCGGACGCTCGGCGTAACGCCCTATATCGATGATAAGTACAAGAGCCACTTTCGCTACAACTCCTTCTTTGTGGACAACAACACCCGAGAGGCAGTCAACCGCGGCATGGCGGACTATACCCCCGTCTTTCTTTCCCAGGTTCCCGACCTGTTTCACCGCGGTATGGTTCCTATCAACGTCGCTCTGGTACAGACCTCGTTGCCTGACGAGCACGGTTACATGAGCCTGGGCATCAGCGTGGATACCACCAAGGCAGCGATTGAAAACAGCCCGATAGTCATCGCACAGGTAAACGAAAGTATGCCCCGTGTCCACGGCGATGGCTTTATCCATATTAAGGATGTCAACTTCATCATTCATCACGATGAACCGCTGCTGGAGTATGAAGACGAGGTGCCCGGCGAGATTGCCCAGCGAATCGGCAGCTATGTTTCGCGGATAATTCAGGATGGCGATACTATCCAGGTCGGCTACGGCAGTCTGCCCAATGCCATTCTGGCGAACCTGAACGAAAAAAAACACCTCGGGGTGCACACTGAACTGCTCACGGGCGGTATCGTATCGCTGATGAAAAAAGGTGTAATTGATAACTCCCTTAAAAGCATCAACCGCGGTAAGGTAATCGCCACCTTCTGCATGGGCAAAAAAGACACCTATGAATTTATCAATGACAACCCCAGCGTCGAGTTCCGCGCTCTGGACTACACCAACAATCCGCTGACTATCTGCCAGCATAAAAATATGGTCGCCATCAACAGTTCACTGGAAATCGACCTGACCGGACAGGCGACCGCTGAGTCAATCGGCAAGTCGTTTTACGCCGGCATCGGCGGGCAGGCAGACTTTATGCGCGGCGCGACCATGGCGCCCGGCGGCAAGACCATCCTTACCCTGCAGTCCACCGCCGAAGACGGCACCATCTCCCGTATTGTTCCCTTCCTCAAAGAAGGCGCCGGCGTGACGCTCAACCGCGGCGATATTCAATATGTCGTTACGGAATATGGTATCGCTTACCTGCATGGTAAGAGCATCCGCGAGCGAGCGATGGAATTGATTGCCATCGCGCACCCCAAGTTCCGCGAAAAGCTTATCCATGAAGCCCGCGCCAATAAAATTATCTACGAAGACCAGAAATTCATCGCCGGCATCGGCGGAGAATATCCCGAGGAACTGGAAATCCGCAAGACGACCAAGGAAGGTGTCGATGTCCTGCTACGACCCGTGAAAATCAGCGATGAGCCTTTGCTCAAAAGCTTTTTCTATTCCCTTTCCGACGACAGCATGTACCGGCGCTTTATCTCGACGCGGCTGGATATGCCGCACGAGCGCTTGCAGGGCTTTGTCGTTGTAGACTACACGCGTGACTTGATTATCCTGGCTATGGTGAACGAGAATGGCAAAGACGTTGTCGTGGGAGCCGGTGAAAGCCACCATGACGAAAAATCGCATACCGCCGAAGTCGCTTTCACTGTCCGTGACGATTACCAGAATAAGGGCGTTGGCACAGCTTTGCTGGACTATCTGATGTTCCTCGCCAAGAAACGCGGTCTGCTTGGATTTACTGCGGAAGCCCTCGCGACCAATCAGCCGATGCTGCGTGTCTTCGAGCGGTCGGGTTTCCATATCGCTGCCCGTGAGTCTGACGGCACTTACCACCTCGAACTGAAATTTTAGTTGCTGAAATGCCGGAACCGCGCGATTATCAGACCGAAGCCATCATCATCAAGAAGACCAAGCTGGCGGAAGCCGACCGTATCCTGACTTTCTATACTCCCCGTTTCGGCAAGCTCCAGGCGGTTGCCAAGGGTGTCCGTCGCCCTAAGAGCAAAATGGCGGGTCACCTTGAACTGCTCACCTACAGTCAGGTTTCACTGGCGCGAGGGCGCAACCTGGATACGGTCACCGGCACCCAGACTATCGATGGCTTCTTGGCGATCAAGAACGACCTCTGGCTCACCTCCTGCGCTCTCTATGTTGTTGAACTGGTCAACCAGTTCGGCGCCGAACGAATGGAGAATTATCCTCTTTTCAGATTACTTCTGGAAACGCTCAAACAACTCGCGCAAGCTCCTAATAAGGAACTGTTGCTGCGCTATTTCGAGTTGCATTTGCTGGACGAAGCAGGTTATCGGCCGCAGCTAAGGGAGTGTGTTTCCTGCCGCAAGCAAATGACGCCCGTCATCAATTATTTCCATATGAGCGGCGGCGGGATGCTCTGCCCTGATTGCGCTCCCAGACATCCGTTCAGCTACCCCGTTTCCGTCAATGCCCAGAAGGTACTGCGCCTGATGCAGGACAGCGACTATGCTACGGCGAGCAGGCTCAAGCTGGATGTTGAGTTATCCGGTGAACTTAAAACATTGCTGGAAAACTACTTGAAATATCTGCTGGAAAGAGAAATCAAGTCCGTCCGCTGGCTGGACTCGTTGCGGGAACAAATAGCAGCACAGGGCAATCCGCCTGCTTTACCACGAAGCTCTGATAGCTTATAATAGTTACGGCTGAGAGCGGGATAACACTCTTAGTATTTTCTTCAGGCGGATATTAGAAATGTCCCAGTTAGACCACATCGCCCAGAGCCGCCAGCAAAAGCTGGAAAGGCTGCGCCAGCGCGGCATCGCTCCGTACCCAAACACCTTCCACCGGACGCACAACACTGCAGAAGCGGTGGCGCTGCTGGATAAACAAGCTGCTGACCAGACGGAAAGACCTGCAGTTACCGTTGCCGGTCGCATCATGGCAAACCGTTCGATGGGAAAGATTGCCTTCCTCGACCTGCGGGACGGCAGCGGCAAAATCCAGCTTTTTATCAATACCAAAAACCTGACCGAAATCCAGTTAGACTTGCTGAAAGACATCGATATCGGAGATATTATCGGCGCGAGCGGCGGAGTCTTCCGCACACGCACAAATGAGCCGACGGTCGAGGTCAAAGACTTCACCATGCTGGCGAAATCGCTCCAGCCTCTACCTGAAAAATGGCACGGACTTGCCGATGTCGATTTACGCCAGCGCCAGCGCTACCTCGACCTTATCGCCAATACGGAAGTGCGGGATGTCTTCCTCACCCGCAGCAAGGTTATTACCACGATACGCCAGTTCCTCAACGAGCAAGGCTTTATCGAAGTGGAGACTCCGGTGCTCCAACCTTCGGCAGGCGGCGCCCTGGCGAAGCCGTTTATCACCCATCATAACGCCCTCGACCAGGACTTCTATTTGCGCATCGCCCTGGAATTACACCTCAAGCGACTGATTGTGGGCGGACTGGATAAGGTATATGAACTGGGTCGCGTCTTCCGCAACGAAGGCATTTCCACAAAGCATAATCCTGAGTTCACCATGATGGAAAGCTACCAGGCTTATGCCGATTATCAGGACGTGATGGCAATGACCGAAGAAATGGTGTCCGGCGTGTGTCGCCAGATACTCGGTACAACCGAAGTCAAATGGGGTGAACATATTATTGACTTCAAGTCGCCGTGGCCGCGCATCAGCCTGCATGACGCAGTTAAAGAATACAGCGGCATCGATTTTGTGAAATACCCGCGGGCAGATTCCCTCCGTGAAAAAATGCAGGAAATGAATATTAAAATTGACCCTGCCAAGAACTGGGCGAAGCTCGTCGATGAACTGGTTTCCACTTTCGTCGAACCGAAGCTCATTCAGCCGACCTTCCTCATCGATTACCCTGCTTCAATGTCGCCGCTTGCCAAGTCGAAATCCGGCGAGGAACGCGTGGTGGAGCGTTTTGAAGCCATCGCCGGCTGCATGGAGATTGCCAACGCCTTTACCGAGTTAAACGACCCGCTGGAACAGCGCCAACGCTTTGAAGACCAGCTTAAAGAACGCCAGGGTGAAGGCGAAGAAAAGTGGACTATCGACGAAGATTTCTTGAACGCCCTGGAGTACGGCATGCCGCCGACCGGCGGTCTTGGCGTGGGCATTGACCGTCTGGTGATGCTGCTCACCAATCAGCAATCTATCAGAGAAGTTATCCTATTCCCGGCGATGCGGGAAAAACCGCAGGAAAATAATTTACCAAAATCCGCACCTGAAAAATAGTCACCGGAATTTTAGAGGTGATTTATGCTTGATTTAAAGTTTATACGGGAAAACGCCGACCTTGTCCGTAAGGCGCTTGCAGATCGTAACGATACTGCGCCGCTGGATGACATTCTCAAGCTGGACGGCGAACGCCGCCAGAAGATTGCGGAACTGGAAGAACTGAGACACGCCCGAAAAGACGCCGCCAAAGAGCGCAAGACCGGCGAAGCCGCTGCCATTGAGGGTCGCGAGCTGCGGGAAAAAATTAAAATTCTGGAAGATACCGCCCGCCAATTGGACGAACAGATGCAGAACCTTTTGCTGCAGCTGCCCAATATTCCGGACTCATCAGTGCCGGTAGGCAAAAGCTCCGAAGATAATGTCATCGTACGCACCTGGGGCGAACCGAAGAAATTCGGCTTTACGCCGGTGCCCCACTGGGAACTCGGGGAAAAGCTGAACATCATCGATTTTGAGAGGGGCGTCAAGCTTTCCGGTCCCCGCTTCTACCTGTTGAAAGGGCTGGGCGCCAAGCTGCAGCGCGCGCTCATCGCTTATATGCTGGAGCTTCACACTACAAAGCACGGCTACCAGGAAATTTATCCGCCGTATATGGTCAAACAGGAATGCCTGTACGGTTCGGGCAACCTGCCCAAATTTGCCGATAATCTTTACCATGATGTTGAAGAGGACTACTGGTTCGTGCCCACTGCCGAAGTGCCGCTGACCAACCTCTACCGTGATGAAATACTGGCGGCGGATAAACTGCCTATCTACCATGTCGCTTACACCGCCTGTTTTCGCCGTGAAAAGATGTCTGCCGGCAAAGATACCCGCGGCATCAAGCGCGGGCACCAATTCGATAAAGTGGAAATGTATAAGTTCACTTCTCCCGAAACATCCTTTGACGAACTGGAGAAGCTGGTCGGTGACGCGGAAGAGATTGCCCGGAACCTGGGACTGCCCTACCGCATCGTGCGGCTCTGCACCGCCGATATTGGTTTTGCTTCTGCCAAGTCCTATGACATTGAAATGTGGGCGCCCGGCTGCGCCGAATGGCTGGAGGTCAGCTCCTG
Organism: Dehalococcoidales bacterium; assembly: GCA_028706655.1. Classification (GTDB taxonomy): domain Bacteria; phylum Chloroflexota; class Dehalococcoidia; order Dehalococcoidales; family RBG-16-60-22; genus JAQTQH01. Next base: position 7,496 of record JAQTVW010000044.1, read on the forward strand.
CTCCAACTGCGTGGACTTCCAGGCGCGGCGCGCCAATGTTCGCTATCGTCCCTCACCCGAAGCCAAACCGCAATTTGTGCATACCCTTAACGGCTCCGGCCTGGCATTGCCCCGCGTCATGATTGCGATTATGGAGAACTACCAGCAGGCAGACGGCAGCATTGCCGTGCCTGAGGTATTGCAGCCTTTTATCGGCGCAAAGGTTATCAAATAACCTTACAGGAGGGCGAACATGGCGTTTAAACTTTCCCTACAGGATGCACAGAGCCGTGCCCTTGATTTGATGCACCGCGGCTATCACTGAGGTCCCTCTGTCCTGCAAGTTATGTGGGAAACCAGCAACATGCAAAATGACGATTTTCTCTGGGCGGGCACCGCTTTCAACGGCGGCATCGCCGGGCAGCAGCAAGCTCCCTGCGGCGCTATCTCGGCGGGCACTGTCTTCATGGGGCTCAATTACCGCTGTGCTACTGATGATAAACAAAAGGCGAAAGAGGCGCGGCAGAGTATCCGCCAGGGTGCCGCCGATCTGATCGCATCGTTCAATGATATGTTCGGCGCAATATGCTGCCGTGATTTAATCAAGCTCGATCTTTCCAAGCCTGAAGAAAGCCGCCTCCTTGCCGGCATATCAAAAGAGAAGTGCGATAAATTCGTCGAATTTGTCATCGGTAAAATCTATGAGTTCGATGAGAAGAAAAAAGGTTAAATTGTTTGCTTCGTGCGCTCAGTATGTTATAATGGCAATTACTTATTAAGTTCATATTAGAAAGGAGAAGCTGAATGTATCTGCGCGATGTCATGACCACCGATGTTATCACTGTCAAGAGCAATAGCCATATCATGGATGCCAGAAGGCTCATGGAGGAAAATAAACTCGTGCGCCTGCCTGTCGTGGACAAGAATGATAACCTCGTGGGCATCCTGACCAAGAAGGACATGGACAAACTGACTCTCCCCGAACCGAACCCGCGCGATATCCTGGAGTTCAGCTACAGCATCGCTGCCCTCTACCGGATACCGGTAAGCCAGGTGATGCACCGCGATGTCGTAACCGCCAGCCCCGATATGACCGTCGAGGAAGCGGTGGCGCTCGCCCAGAAGAAAAAGGTAGGCGCACTGGTAGTGACGGAAGACCATCATGTCGTCGGTATTGCCACCACTAACGACTTCTTTTACAAGATTCTCAACAAGGTGCTCGGTATCGGCGAGAAAGGCGCCCGCATCGAGGTAATCGGCGGCGGCGAAGGTCCGGTACTGGAAGAAATTCTTTCCTGCATGAACAAATCAGAACAAAAAATCACTACTCTCCACATCTATAAGCCGGCGGGAAAAGCGAAGAAGAACGTTATTCTGCACCTTGATACCGATGATGTGGGCTCCTGCTTCGATATGCTCAAGGGAAAGGGCTACAAGGTAAATATCCGAAAGCACACCGTCTAGTTATTTCTGACGATTGACTTACAAATCAATAAAGGCAAGGCTTCGTACGGATAAAACAAGCCTTGCCTTACCATTTATAGGAGTTTATTTCAGGGGATTTAGATAGGCCAGGACTCGTTTTGAAGATGTACAGCACCCTAATACCACGTTTTCTCGCTAAATTGCAGGAAAAGTCGACTTCTTTGAGAACATCATTTGGCGGTTACTACAAGGTCAAAAAACATAGTCATCTTACTTCGGTCATTAACTGGCTCTTGCAACTGTCCATTAACACCTATTTTATAGTCTCCAACTTGAGCGTCATCGGAAACGGTAATCGTAATCTGCGTTTCTAAACTTGCGTTCGGGGCAAGAGTCACAAAATATTTCGGTACGTCATATTGTAGGAATTGTGGTAGTTGACCGACAGACGCCTCTAAGACAAGGCGTATATTTATAGGCTGGTCAACCAATGACTTGACTGTCACAGGCAGAGTAACCGACCCTCCTTGTTCCACTGTAACTTCGCTTAATTGTGATGGGAAACTTATATTGATGGAATAAGCGGGTATCAGTTTAGTGGGGATAGACACTCTTGGACTAGTACAAGCTGTAAGAGTAACCAATACCACCACAAGTAATATAACAATTCGTTTAATACTCATTTGTCAGTCCCCTTTCAAGCGAAATTTTAACCCTTTACCTGACCTCACATCAACTTGAAGCGGGTTACTATTAAATAAAACGTATTAACCCACGAAAAGATAGTATACTATTGCTGGTACAGTAACGCTTCTTCCTTGTGGGTTCAAAATTTCAAACTTTTTTCAGGTAACGGTCTAGGAATCCGTCACATTATTTACGCACGAATCCGCTTATTTAAGTTATCACTCGGACTAGCTTTGACGTGAGCTTGATTAGCATACTTATACCTATAGAAACTTACCTATCATCTCAGGTATAATAATTGTTGGTTACTTGGAATTGGGAGGGGTGTCCGAGCGGCTTATGGTGACGGTCTTGAAAACCGTTCTTGTCGGTAACGGCAAGCGTGGGTTCGAATCCCACCCCCTCCGCTTTTATTGCTTCTCTATTGAGACTTTGTTCAGCTCGGCGATGCCCATCGCGTTCGGCTGATAGCCCTTGACGTACGGTTTCACCAGGATATAGTTTTGCCCGAACATCAGCGGCAGGCAGGCGGCATCATTCACCATCATCTGCTCCGCCTGCTGGTATAATTTGAGGCTGGTTGCACTGTCCGGCTCCACCGCAGCCTTGTCCAGCAGCTTATCAACTTCGGTATTGCTGTATTCGCCATAGTTGTTGTCCACGCCGCTGTGGAACAGGATATCCAGAAAGTCCTGCGGATGTGGATAATCGGCAATCCAGCCCGTCATGTACATCTCGTCTTTTTCTTCTTGAAGATGGTAGAGAAAGCGCTGCGGGTCGATTTGCCGGATGGTCACTTCCACGCCCAGGTTGACCCGCCACTCGTTGACGATAGCTTCCAGCGCGGATGAGACATTGCCGCCCCACCCCGAGGTAGTAATGGTTATCGGCGGGAGTTTCGCCACGCTGCCGTATTTGGAAGAGGCAATCAGTTCTTTCGCCTTTTGTACATCGAATTTCTGCCCGGCGAGTTCCTTGTTATATCCCGGTATGCCCGGCGGTAAAATGCCGTAAGCGGTCTCCACCAGGTTGCGGAAGGTGATTTTAGTCAGCTTTTCTTTGTCCACCGCCATCGTGAAAGCCTGGCGGATTTTAACATCATCGAAGGGCGCTTTGGTGCAATCGAAGCCGATATACTGGAAACTGAGTTCCGGGCTCATATACAACTGCTGCGCGAAGGGACCGGCTTTATCAGTTACTCTGTCAATATAGTCTGCGTATACTCCGGCGACATCGATTTCTCCGGTCTCGTATAGATTCATCGGAACGCCGCTGAGAATTTGAAAAACTACCGAGTCTACATCGGCGACTTTCCCGTGGTAGGCGCTGTTTCTCTCCAGAACAATCATTTGCTCTTTCTGGTATTGCGTGAGTTTGAAAGCGCCGGTACCGTTCGGCTTCTGCCACCAGTTGGCACTGCCCACATTGTTTCTATCAACGACATAAGAAGTGGGATAGGTCAGCTTGGACAGAAAATAAGACTTGGGGGCATCGATGGTGACTTCGAGGGTGTAATCGCCTGTCACTTTGACCCCATTGATTTCTTTAGCTTTGCCGGAGACGACTTCACGCACTCCGACGATATCTCCGAGGTATGTTGCCGCCGTCATCGAACGGGTCGCCGGATTACATGCCCGCTCCCATGAGAATTTAAAATCGGCTGCTTTGACTTCCTTACCGTCATGAAAGCGGACGTCCTGCCTCAGATTGAAGGTATAAGTCTTGCCGTCAGCGCTCACCTGCCAGTCGCGGGCAATATCCGGTACCGGTTCGAGATTATCGCCCAGCCGCACCAGCCCGCCGAATATCTGCGTTATATAGCTGTGCGAGGTACCATCGCCGGAAACCGCCGGGTCGAGAGTAATCGGATCGTCACCGTAGAGGTTAAGAACACCGCCTTGCGTTGGAATTGGTGTGGGTGTTACCGGCTGGCATCCGCCCAGCACCAGTCCGAGCAGCAATACAATAAATAACAGTAGATCCGTTGTTTTTTTCATATACAAGCTCTAAAATGTGGTTACTCACCTATATTAACGCGAAAGGCAATGTAGCGCAAATCTGAGGAGGTCAAGATGTTCGCGAAGCTCCTGGTGCCGCTGGATGGTTCCGTCCTCGCTGAAGCCGCCCTGCCCTACGCGGCGGAACTCGCCGGAAAAATGGGCTCCGAAATCATCCTGCTCTATGTCAGCGACCCGGTGAACGACCCCTACCGTCACATGTACGACCCTTATCTCCAGAAAATGACCGAGGCGGTAAGAGACCACGTCCGGAGACATCTCTTTCCCGGTAAAGAACCGAATGTGAGTTCCAGAATCCTGGTCGGTGAAGCGGCGGAACAGATAGCCAGCTACGCCGAAAATAAAGACATCGACCTGATAGTTATGTCCAGTCACGGTCACAACGGATTCAAGCGCTGGACGCTGGGGCATATCACGGATAAAGTCATCCGAAATACCATCCGTCCGGTGGCAGTTATCCGCAGTAAAGGCACTACTAAAGAAGGAATCTTCAGAGTAATGGTCACATTGGATGGCTCGAAGGTCAGCGAAGCGGCACTGCCCTATGCCCGTGAGCTGGCACTGGGTTTAAAAGCGGAGCTTATTCTCTTTGAAGTGCTTACGCCGGACTACTATGCCTACACCAACGAGGCATATAAGGAACTCGCTGAAGCCAAGAAAGCCGCCCGCAGCTATGTGGAAAAGATAGCCGTGCAGATGAAAGAAAATGGCGTCCGGACAACCGCCGAACTACGGGAAGGACTGGTCAGCGACACGCCGGAAATGATTATCCGCATGATCGATGAGGTGGGTGCGGATACAGTGGTGATGGCGACCCACGGCAGGTCTGGCTTGAGCCGCTGGGCGCTGGGTTCCGCCGCCGAAAAGGTGCTGCGCGGCATTGAAGCGCCTTTGATACTGGTTAAACCACCGGAGGCGATAAAAGGCTAATCCAAGAATCTTCATAGTCAAATAAAGAGCGGGCAGGAGAAATCCTGCCCGCTTAATCTTATCTAAAGTTATGCTTTGAACTTTAGAACATATCCTTCTTGCCAATCCAGGAAGGCATATACTTATAGTACTCGGGTGGGTTGGCTTTCGCCAGACCGACCAGGGTGACTCTCGCCATGGCAGTTGCGCCCTTCTTATCGCGATACAGGGCGGCAAAGTTCTTCTGCTCCAGGCTGAGAAGATATTTGTTCAGGTCGGCATCACTGACATCGAGGAACTCCTTGAGGTCTTCCATAGTCATATGCAGACCCGGGTTGACGCGGTAGTTCTCCGCGAGTATAGTCAGCACATCGTTCTCGCTGGCAACCTTCTTTTTGGGCAGCGGCTTGCCGACCGGCATCGGAACTTTCAGCTCGGGGTCAATAACCCGCTGCGGAACTTTGAGGTCAGCCTGCATGGATTTGGTGCCCATTCTGTAGATGAGGAGCCGCAGTACTTCAGAGGTGCCAGCGGCAATCTGGTTGACCTTCATATCGCGCAGGATTCTCTCGACCGGATAGAACTTGGTGGCGCCGTTGCCGCCCATCGCCTGCACTGCTTCCACCGCGATGTTCATGCCCTCATCGACCGTGAACATCTTGGAGATAGCCGCCTCGATAGGCACGTCCTGCCCGAGGTCGCAGCAGTAGGCGGAATAATAGGTCATTAACCGCGACATCCGCAGCTTCCATATCATATCGGCAATCTTAAATTGGTTGGTGGCGATATCGCCGGTCGGAGCACGGAACTGGACGCGCCGCTGAATATGCTGCAAGGCATAACGGATCGCTTCACGGATCTGTCCCAGTGCCGGGGCGGCATTGAGCACGCGCTCTACGTTAAGGCCGCTCATCATGACGCGCCAGCCTTCGCCCTCTTCGCTCAGGCGGTTGGCAACCGGTACTTTGCAGTTGGTGAAGTTGAGATAGCCGTTGTAGGCGCCGTCATAGCCCATCAACTCGTTGACCTTCTCAATACTGAACCCGGGCATGCCTTTTTCGATAATCAGGGCGGAAAGATGGCGGTACTTGGTCCGGTCTTCCGGCTTCTCGCTGGTCTTGACGTAGGTCATATAGACTTCAGCGGTGGCAATATTGGTCTGGAAACGTTTCTTGCCGTTGACGATGTAAAAATCGCCGTCACGGACGGCAGTGGTTTCAATGGCGGCAATATCGGAGCCGGCATACGGTTCGGTCATGGTGATGGCGCCCATTCTTTCGCCGGTCGCAATCTTGGGCAACAGGCGCTGCCTTTGTTCCTCGGTGCCATCATGAAGAATCTGGTGCACACCGCCGAACATGGTCGGACCCAGCGGAATGGTCAGTTCGCCCGCCCGCGCCGCTTCTTCCAGGATGATGGCGGCACCGGTGACGCCCCACTCCTCGGCATGTCCGCCGTATTTCTTGGGAATCTGTGCGCCAAACCAGCCCTGTTTCGCCATGATTTTCACGGCTTCCCAGGGGTACTCTTTCTTCCAGGCGCTTCTTTCCGCAGAAGGAATCAAGAGTTCATCGGTAACTTTCTTGGCATCTTCGGCAAG
>JAQTVW010000125.1 GCA_028706655.1 Dehalococcoidales bacterium
TTAACATCCCCTTGCCAGAGCGAGAATTCTCTAATGCCGCCTGGGCAATAGTTTCTATACGTGCACCAGCCTCTACTTTGATAATCTGGGCATTAAAATCTGTATTACTGATAATATCCACACCTTTGCCTAATTGCATACGCAACAAAGTAGCGACTCCTTCAGGCGTACCAGTAAAGCCTAAGACGCTAGCTCCCGGCTTAAAACGCAAGACCTCAGAAAGCGTGGCCTGATTTAAGGTCTTTGTGGTTGTTACCTCTTTTAAAGGTATGGAGCTGTAGCACAAGGCCAGAAAAGCTAGATACGCCGGGTCACTGATTACCCGGTCACGCTGCTCCACACCGCCTTCTACAGGATAAATCACCTTGTCTGCTTCAGAAACATTAAATTCTTTACCTGCCCGGCTGTTTTTTGCTTCCAGATAAGCCCTCACCAGATACTCCGCATTCCCGCCTAACCTTGCTTCTGCCAATTTTTTCATTGCTGCATCATTTAAGCCAAATTCTCCGGTGCGGGAATTGCGATATCCTGCCGGAGTATCCATATCTAGAACGCTTTGCCTCGTCGCTCTATCCCTGCCTGATTCAAGTATAGGAATTACATCTGCTGTGGTTCTCACTCTTTCTAATAACGGTTTGATTTGTTCTTCAGGCATGTTTTTGCCGTTTTTGCCTAAAATTGCGCTTAACTGTTCAATTACAGAAACCTTGCCACCGCCGATAATAAAGCTGCTGCGGTCAGATAAAGGCAAGTGGATTTCATCTACCCTGATAATATCCTGATCACGCACACTTCTTACCAAATCAGGATCGGTGGTGTTGCGGTTACGCAAATGCCCGAAATTAGTGTGGTCAAAAACTACAATCTTTGCAGGATCCACTAAATCAGCTTTCAGGTCAGTGGTTTGCGTGGATAAAGCTAACCCTTGGTTTCCATTTACCATGGTCATACCAAAACAAGCTAATAATTCCCTTAATTCGGAGTTATTAACTTTTGTATCCGCTTCTCCGGTACGCACAACCAGGATTTGATTAACGTCGCCAAAAAGCATTGCCCGGGCAATTAATTCAATACCAGAGTTAAGCGTTTTTCCACCGGAAGCTTGTAAACCGACGCTATTATCTCCTAAGAGAGCAAACACCATTTGCACGCGTTCATTATTTTTCTTTTGGCTAAAATCACTATGGCTTTCATTAATTCTTTCCATAGCGATCTTTAATACCCTGGCAGTTGCTCTGGCGCTGGTAGCAGGATCATCATCGGCTAAACCTTGCCGGACCTCGTCGCGAGCTTCTCTAAATTTCTCCTTCAGGCTGCCATCAAAACCCCGGTACTGACGAGCATTAAAACTATTAAATTCTGCTTTAAAGGTCTTTAGAAAATCTATTTGCCTCTGGAAGCTGGCACGCTGCTCCGGAGTAGTTGCTTGCGCTTGTTCGGCTTTAAGTATTTGTACGGCTTTTCCGATATTTAAACGCAGAGCGCCACCTGCCTGTTTTACCCATAGCGCTCTCTTTACAGGCTCGGATAAGCTTTCAAAATCGTTTAAGCCCTGGCGCATCCTCAAATAAGTCATTGCATCTTTATCTTTTGCATAAAGAGTGACTTGCGTATTTCCGGAAGTAATTACAGTGCGGCCCTGGCCCTGAAGTTCGCGCAGTGCTGTTTCTGCATCGCTAAATGGCCGCGTACTCAAAATACTTAAGCCGCGTTCCTGCCGGTAATCGGAAGTGCGAATATACGCGCTTCTTCCGGAGCCTAACCTGATCCTGACAATTTCCGCATCGCTATTTAATAATTTGCCGATTTCTTTTTCCGGAGCATTTCTTAAACCGAAATTACGCGCAGTTTGCAGGTCAGGAATACCCGCTAACGGATTGCGTTCAAAAGATTCCTGCAGGAAATTCCTATCGGTTTGCGCAGACCGCCATTCCCGATAGAATTGCACTACTTTTAAACCTTCCAGGAATCCTAAAGGAGAATATTCACCTGCTTCATCAGCATGCACCAGCCTAACGAGCTCTCTGAAATTCCCAAAACCAAAGGTTCTGCGCATTGCCTGGCTTACTTCACTGCCATACACTTCATCAATTACTCTGGTTCCTGCTTCTCTGATTCTTGCTTCCAAAACCCCTAACCATCCGGAAGAACGGCCTTCTAAGACACTACGATGCAGTTCTGCGTTTGCATCAAAGAATTCTCTCTGTGTACGAGTAGCGTCTGGAGCAGAAGCTTTTGTAGCATTTTCGCTCACTGCGCGTAAATGCGCATCAACCACTCCGCCTAAAAGCTGCTTTCCGGCATCACTAAGAGCTAAATCATTTCCAAAAACCCTTACCCCGCCAGATGGGTCAACTATCTTTAATACATCTTCTATTGTTTCGGCTGTCCTGCCAGATACCTGTTGTAGTTTTCCAAAGGTCTCCTCGCTCACCCTACCATTACTAATTAATTCCTGTGCCGCTCTCCTGGCAAGGTCTTGCTGTTCCTGTCGCACAGTATCACTTGCTGGCTGTGGCAATTGTGCTACCTTTAACAACCTTTGCGCTAATTTGTCTACATCAAAATTTCCGCCTCTATAAGGATCAACTATTTGCAGCGCGTCTTCTATTTCCGCCCTACTTCTACCAGAAACTTCCTGCAATCGTTCAAAGGTATCTTCTTCCACCTTACCTCTGATTAACTCCTGCGCTACACTTAGGGCCAGATCTTGCTGTGCTTGCTTTTCTTTATCAGTTGCTGCCTGCGGCAATTGTGTAACCTGAAGCAATCTTTGCGCTAAGGCCTCTGCGTCAAAAACTTCTCCGGCAAATGCGCCGCCCATTCTGGCCTGCATAAACAATTGGCGGCTTAATTCTCCCAGCTGCTCGCGATCCAAGGTAATATCTGCCTTGACTTTAGTGCCGTCGCTAAAACGCAAATCCACTCCCTGCATGCGCACCAAGGATTCGCTGCTTTCCAAGTCAATCTTTTCTCCGCCTTCTCCTAATAACCGGCGATAAAATTCCATCGGCATTTGCCCGCTCTTGGCAAGGTGATCCACATAAAGTTTTTGCACCCTTAAAAGGCTAAAAGGATCGTTTAAGCCATTCAGCGCCCAATCCAAATTAACCACTTCTTCACGCAGTGCTTTCTTTACCGATTCCGGTAAAGTAGTTTTATTAGTTTGTTCATAAGTCCTGATTACCTCTTCTGCACTTGCTCCGGGCTGCATTACTTGCCTGGCTAAAGCCCAGAAAACATCATAGACATCCCTACCGCTACCTAAAATTAATTAACGATGCTCATTTAATTCTGCAATGCGCTGCTCTGCTACTTCTTTCGCTGCTTCTTGCGCTGGCATACCTGCGCCTTCGCCATCTAATAACCCCTGCAGAGTCCTTTCTGCAGACCTAATACCATCTTTTATTCCAGTGGCTTCCTCTACTACCCTG
>JAQTVW010000045.1 GCA_028706655.1 Dehalococcoidales bacterium
GTCAGTTTCTCCCAGTAATAATCGATTTCTTTCTGAGTTTTGCAGGCAACCTTTAACGAAATCGCTTCGGTGAAAGAGAACTCATGCTTGTAGGCGCTGTCCATCGCCGCGAAATCCTGGTTCTCCAATGTGAAGGATGCGTGCTTTACAGTTCCCTCTCTATCAGGCTCTTCACCTTTGCCATAACGGTCAATGTCACCAACCTTCGCATTGTGGAACACCGATGTATAAAAGTTAATCGCGGTTTCCGCTTTGCCCGCCTGCTCACCAACATACATCAGCGTAGGCGTGATTTTCTGCCTCAACTTAACATCGCCCATGAACATCACCTGCCAGGAGAGACCGTACCTGTCCTGCGTCCATCCGTACCATTCGCTGAAGGGGTATGCGCCAAGTTCCATGAGCACCTTGCCGCCTTGAGACAGTTTCTTCCAGATGGCATCGACTTCGTCCTTTGAATAGCAGGCGACCAGGAATGAAATAGACGGGTTGAATTTAAACTCCGGCCCGCCGTTAATCGCGACGAACTTATGCCCCTCAATTTCGAACTCGACGGTTAATATGGTTCCTTCCCGCAGACCCGTGATTTCAAAACCTGCTTTGCCGGCAAGGGTAATGTTGCCCACTCTAGAATTATTGAAGACGGAAACGTAAAACTTCACGGCTTCTTCCGACTGGCGGTCGAACCACAGATTGGGAATAATCTTTTGCATCTTAGTTTTCTCCTTGCCGATTCTTTGATACCGCTGCTTTTCTGCCAGATTTTCTTTGACACGGAAGGTAACAATCTTTTCTACCAGGTCGAACGGAATCGGCTCGCTTAAAGGGAATTGCGCCGAACCTTTTGCCGCTTTATAAGGCGATAATTCTTTTTGAAATGCTTTCGTTCCTGAAGGCGTCGGATAGAATCCGATATGATTTTTCCAGGCAGCGAAGTGCACCAGATTTTCCCCGTTAAGTTTGAACGTGGGCATCTGATAGCTGATGGCTTCCACCGCTTGAGGCGCCGCCTTGCGTATCGTCTGCCTCATCTGTTCGAGAACCGGCCGGACATCATCGGGAAAGGTGCTGATGTATTCGTCGATGGTTTTGTATTGTGTTTTCAATTATTGAAATCCCATTTCAGGTTATAGTTAAGAAGCGTCTGTCAGACGCACACACCAAGATATTACCACTCCTGGATAGCCAAACCAATACGTAATTTTACGTAAATAATTCCGCGAATACCGATTTCACGGACGGCTGCACAATTTGGCGCGCAATCGCTGATTTGACGGGCGCAGCAGCCGATGGATATACTGGGAACAAGTTAACAAATCGAGTATTGGAGCGGAAATTTATGATGAACGGCAAGCAATTCCGGGACAGCCTGAGGAAACTTAAACCTGAAATTTACTACATGGGGGAAAAGATCGATAACGTCGTCGACCATCCGGCGTTCACGCCCCATGTCAACGCCGCGGCGATGACCTACGAGATGGCGGAAGCCCCGCAGTTCGAGGAACTGCTGACTGTCAAATCCCACCTCACGGGTGCAAAGATTAACCGTTTTACCCATGTCCACCACAGCCATGACGACCTGGTAAAGAAGGTCAAAATGCTCCGCACCATCGGACAGCAGACGGGCAGTTGCTTCCAGAGGTGTGTCGGACACGACGCCATGAACGCCGTATACTCGGTGACGCATGACATCGATAAGAAGCTGGGCACCGAATATCACAAGCGGTTTACCGCCTTTCTAAAAGAAGTACAGTCAAAAGACCTGATGATTGCCGGCGCCATGACTGATTCCAAAGGCGACCGCAGCCTGTCCCCGAGCCAGCAGGCAGACCCCGACCTGTACGTCCACGTCGTCGAAAAGAAAGCCGATGGCATCGTCGTCCGGGGCGCCAAGGAGCATCTCACCGGCGGCGTCAACTCGCACGGGCACCTGGTGATGCCGACCAGCGCCCTCAAGAAAGAGGACGCCGATTATGCCGTCAGCTTTTTCGTTCCGGTAGATACTGCCGGGCTGATTCATATCTTCGGCAGACAATCCAACGACACCCGCAAATGCGATTGTTCCCTCGACCAGGGCAATGCCGAATTCGGCAGCGTCGGCGGCGAGGCTCTGGTGGTCTTCGATAACGTGTTTATCCCGTGGCAGAATGTCTTCATGTGCGGCGAATACGAATTTGCCGGCGATATCGTGGAGAGGTTTGCCACCGCCCACCGGCAGAACTACGGCGGCTGCAAGACCGGTCTGGCGGATGCCCTCATCGGAGCTACCTACGCCCTCTCTGAAGTCCAGGGGACGGTCAAAGCCGGTCACATCCGGGAAAAACTCGTCGATATGGTGCAGCTTGCAGAAACCCTGTACTGCTGCTCCATCGCCTGCTCCTGCCAGGGTATCCAGATGCCGGCGGGAAACTATATGGCGGACCCGCTGTTAGCCAACATCACCAAATTGAATGTCACCAAAAATGTCTACGAAATCGCCCGGCTGGCGCAGGATATTTCCGGCGGCGTCCTGGCGACCACGCCTTCCGAGATTGACTGGAAAGACGGCAGGATTGGCAAGTACGTCGATAAATATATGAAAGGCGTCGCCAGTGTTCCGGCGGAGACCAGAATCCGCCTTGTCCGCCTAATCGAAGCGATGACCTGCGGCACGGCATTGGTCGAAGCGATGCACGGCGCCGGTTCACCCCAGGCGCAACGCATCATGATAGGAAGGCAGGCTAACCTGGAACACAAGAAACGGCTGGCGCAGAAGCTGGCAAAGGTCGGCGAGCAGCCCCACTTTGTTTCTTAGCGGTGTCACAAAAAGCTTCTAAAACCAAGGTCGCCCTGAAGTATTGCGGTTCCTGCAATCCCAATATCGACCTGAACAGAGCCGCGCAGTACCTCACTGAACTATCGCATGACCGGGGAGATTTTGAGCTAGTATCAGTATCGGATTCCAGTATCGGGGTAGTGGTGATTCTCTGCGGATGTCCCCGCGCCTGCGGCGATAAGGCTGAAGTAAGAGCAATCGCAAGGCAATCCCTGGTGGTCGCCGGTGAAAACGTCGGCGGCGAGCCGGTCATGGAAAAAGAGCTGAATGAGACTATCAAGCAGAAACTTGGCAAAATTCTGAGTGAAGCTGGTGGTCACTCTGTCTGCCCGGAATAACTCAAATCTGAGGTTATTATGGAACGAATATTAGACTTATTCAGCCTGAAGGGTAAGGTAGCCGTCGTCACCGGCGGTAACGGCGGCATCGGCAAGGCGATTGCCCGTGGACTTGCCGCCGCGGGCGCCGATATTGTCATCGCGGGGCGGAAACAGGCAAAAACCGCGGACACTGTTGGCGAACTCATCAAGGAATTCGGTACCCGCGTCATTGGGATTGAAGTTGACTTGAAAGACCCCGCCCAGATTTCGCCTTTCGCCGTAAAAGTACTGGAACGCATGGGCAGAGCTGACATCCTGGTAAACGATGCGGGAATGAATATCCGCAAGATGCCCCAGGACTATGCCCTCGCCGAGTGGGATGACGTCATCGATACTAACCTTCGCAGCGTGTTCCTGTGCTGCAACGCTTTCTATCCGGCTTTGAAGAACAGCAAGGGCGGGAAGATTATCAACATCGGTTCGATAATGTCGGTCTTGAGCGCCGGCAACCTTGCACCATACAGCGCCAGCAAAGGCGGCGTTCTCCAGCTCACAAAGTCGCTCGCCATTGCCTGGGCGCCGGACAATATCCAGGTCAACGTTATTCTGCCGGGTTATGTCAGCACGGAATTGACCGCGCAGGCGAAAAGAGACCTGCCAACCCTCAACGACCACGTCATTGCGCGCACACCCGCGGGCAGATGGGGGCTTCCGGAGGATATTGCCGGGGCGGCGGTTTTCCTGGCAAGCCGCGCCTCCGATTACGTGACGGGAGCAGCGCTGCCGGTCGATGGCGGCTTTTCGGTACTCGCCTGAGCGCGATGAAGTCTTGTCTCACCGCTATAGCAGGCGTATAATAAATACAATTTGTTCCGAATAAAATATTCCGGATGAAAGGATGATAGCAAAATGATTTACACTACCAGGTTCAGCGACGTAACTATCTGGGATGCTCCTCCCGGCGCACCGCCCAGATCCAGCGGAGACAGTTTAGACACGGGAAAGGCGGAGCAGTTGCTCCAGGGGTTCTTCTGTCTTCCCGCCGGAGAACACCGCGAAATCGATTATCATGACATCGATGAATCGTATTTCGTCACCCGGGGGAAGGGATACGGACTTATCTGGACTAACGGGGAAGACAAAGAGCCGGAGAGATGGGAAATAGAGCCCGGCGTGTCAACGTTTGTCCCCGCCTGGGCAAGACACCAGCTGTGGAACACGGGAAAAGAAGATATCTGGCTGGTCTATTTTTTCCCCAGCCATCCCAAGGTTGGCGGAAAATTGCACAGCCACCCGTTTTCACCGAAAACATGGGGTAAAAGGACATCAACTCCGCCGGATGCATGGTATCCAACAAAATCAAAATCCAAAAAATAGAAGACACTCCAGTTTTACAATATTTATTGAAGGACCCTCGCATTTTGAGGGTCTTTCTTTTTACAGGAATTGATTGGTATTTTATTAAATAAGCCTGGCGCCGCACTTGTCGCAGAACTTTTCGCCAGCCTTCACCGGGTCGCCGCACTTCGGGCAGAACTTCGGACCGGCTGCAGACAAAGGACCGCCGCAACCGCTGCAGAATTTGGAACCGGCGGGATTCTGGACTTTGCATTTGGGGCAGGTGATTGCAGCGATGCCGGCGGCACCGACCTGTTTGGCAGCCTTTGCGGCAATCTTAATCTCCGCAGGCATCCTGTCCGGCGGCGTCAGCGCTTTCTGAAGTATCTCGGCGAACTGTTGACGTTCGATGCTGGCGACTACTCCTTCGGCACTGCCGAAGCCCATGAGCCACAGGTAGTTGCTGCTGCGGACCAGGAGCATCGCCTCGTGCCCGACGATACCGTCAGCCCCGGCGGATGAAATGCCCAGCGCTGCTTTGCTCACATCATGCAGCAGACTATCCGCGATAAGGTTGCCCGCAGGTGTCAGCGAATACAGGGTAAGGTCAGGACTACTGCCATCAGCTTCGTTTTTAATAAGCAAGCCAATCCTGCATAGTTCCTCCAGGGCAGCGGTCACTTCCTCCGCCTGGAAACGTCCGGAGATAGGCACCGGGAAGACCTTGTCCAGCATCAGCAGCGGCCAGCGGAAGTCCTCGGCAGAGGCATCTGCGAGACGTTCCTGTACTTCCCGGCGGTTAAAGCTGTCCGGTGAATCCAGGTGCGCGAGCAGAGCCTGATAGCGAGCGTAACGCAGGTAGTCCATCACCGCTACCAGAACGATGGCGGCGCTCGCCGAAAGCGATTTGGTCAGGTTAGCCTGCTGCATACCGGCGGACAACGCCAGCGCGCTGGACAGCATTCTCTCGATTTTATCAGCAGGTTGCAGTGATACAGCCAGTTTCCCATCCGCCAGTGCCAGCGCCGCCACCGAACCCTTATTCTCCGGCCGCCAGGCTAAATAAATCCGGGTGACCGTTTCATCGGCGATGCTGTACTGTATCCGAGCGACCTGTGAAGGCGCCGCCAGCATGGCTATCGCCATGGAGCACTCCTCTTGAGTGTCCTTAGCCAGCCGAGAGAACTCGGACAATATGGACTGTTTGCCTTCCATCTCGATATTTGGTACCAGCGAAAGGACATTTTCTGTCGCACCGGGCTGCCGCGCCAGTACGGATAACTCTCCCATAGTCAGCATCAGCGCATCATATTTTTTGTCCAGGTTCATTTCTTGCCGCCTTTCTGTTAACTGCCGAACAGCTTGAGGATGTCAGCCCGTCCGCTGGTTATCTCCTGAATCGCCTTCTTGATGAACTCTTCCTGCCCCTTGCCGCCCAGATTACCGAGAGCAGTCTGCGGGGCATTATGTATTTGTTTGGCGATGTTCAACAACTTGGGATCGATTCCGGGCAGTCCTGCCAACTCCCTGGCTTTCTGCATGCGCTCCAGCGCCTTACCGGCGGTTTTGGCATCATTGATTGCTTTGGGAATTGCCTCGAACTGCTGCTTGGCAAGCCCGGGAATTTCACGGGGGTCGATCTTGGGTCCTCCATTCTTCAACTGGGTGAGGTCTCCCTTTGCCGCCTGGTTCAGGGCATGCTGGTCGGTTATGGTTTCGGCTCCCGCCTTATAGGAGCGGACAGTGCCGTCGGCTTTCGGTTGGTAAACCGTTGTTGTCCCCTGGGTAGCCTGGCGCACCTGGGTATAGCCGGTGGGATAGGAATCGGCGGGTCCGGCGCTTTCACCAAAACCCTTGTATGCCTTGTAGTCGACATCATTTGCATTCAAGCCGCTCTTCTTCAGGTTGGCTTCGACTTCCTCTTGCAGATACTTGTGGAAACCCTGGTTGTCCAGCGCTTCTTTGGCGGCGTTCACATCGCCGTTGAAGTGGTTGCCGGCATAGTTCTTCAGAGAAGCTTCATCATAAGAGGTCAGGAAGGTTTTATCGTAATCGGTATTGACCGAACGGGGACCGCCGGCGCGCGCACTGGAGCCGCTATCTCCCACCATGACCTCTTTCATTTTGACGCCGGTATTCTGTTCTACTTTCTGGATGGCTTTCTTGGTCGCATCGTCAATCGCGCCGTTTACTTCTGTCTTCATCACGTTATTGAGACGGGTCGCCTCTTCAGCGCTGATGACGCCCTTCTTTTCCAGAGCACCCAGTGTCTTTCTGCCGCCGTTTTGGTAAAGGGACTTAATCGCGGCAGTATCATTGTTCTGAATCGCGCTCTTCATGGCATTGGCGGCAGCCTCTTCCGCGCCGGTCAGTACGGGCTTGGTGGCGCCGGTCAGTCCCGAGACGGCTTTCTGGAAGGCGGCATCAGCCGACTTGTAAGCAGCAACAGCCGGGTCGATTGCCTGTTTCATGCCCCCGATAACAGTCTTGCCGATGGTTGTCCCGGCTGCTTTGGTAGCTCCGGCAATAATTGCTTTTCCGCCCAGATGCCCAGCGACCTGCATCGCGGCTTCAAAAGCGAGAGCATCGTTCAGAGCATGACCGAAATTCTTGCCCTCCGCCATGCCGTCCTTAGTCATGTAGCCTACTTCAACCGGCGCGTACACCGCTTCCGCCAGACCGAAGGTCGCCCCGTCGGCAACAAGGCGCAGCGCAAGCGACTTACAGGAGAAACTACCATCATCGGCGCGGCAGGTAAATATCTCCCGGGACGTATTTTGCGCCCATGTCTTGACAGCCGCGGATGTACTGTAAGCGTTTTTCTCCTGGTCTGCCTCGAGGCTGACCTGCCTTTCTTTAAGATAATCGATATATTCCCGCTTCGCTTTATCAAACTTCTGTTGGGCTTTCAGCGCATCCATCTCCGCCTTGATTCTCCGGTTGCGTTCGATATCAGCCTGGAGACTGGCCTTGCGGAAATCTTCCCGTGCCTGGTTCCAGTCGGATTGTTCCTGGCGGGTCATCCAGCCGCCCGCCGACTTGTCGTAAATCAGGCCTTGCCGCATATTGCCGACGACTTCCTCGTACGTCGATTTAGGCATCCAGTAGGGAACGCCGCTTTCATCGCCCGGATGATAATAGTAAACCTTGCCGTTCATTTCCGTGCCCAACAGCGGTTCGCCGGATGGCTGCACGGGTGCGGCAGGCTTGGGCACGGAAACGGTTTTGGGCGGTACGGGGACCGCCTTGCGTGCTTTCAGAGCTTTGGCGATAGCCACGGCAGCCGCCGTGCCGGCAATACCGCCGCCGATGGGAATTGCCGGATTAATACCGCCGTCAACAGTCGGCAGTTCGGCATAAATTTCAGTTGTCTTTCCGGCGACTACCGTAACGGTATCGTACCAGTCCTCGTAGCCGTCCATGGAGAGCGTTATCTGATAGGTGCCCGGCTTCACATCGGTGAGGGTGGTGGGGGCAGTCGTAATCTTGCTTCCGTTAATATATATCATGGCGCCGGGGGGGTCGACGCTAACCTTGATCCATCCGGTCGCGGTTACGCCCATCACGAGCTTTGCCCTGACATCACGTATTTCGTTCGGCGCCAGTTTCACGTCTACGGCATAGTCCTGGTAGCCTTCCAGCTTTATGACCACCTTGTAGGTCACACCGGGGGTGAGGTTGGTAAAACCCACTCCCGACGCACCGGAGTTGGTATCCGTCCGGTATGTGCCGTTGATATATATCGCAGCACCGCCCGGTTCAGAGTAGATGTACATCGCTGCGGGGGCGGCGGTAGGCGTCGGCGTCGTTTTGGGAGTCGCCGTGGGAGTGGGGCTCGGTTTTGGGGTGGGCGCAGGTGCCGGGGTCGGGGTTGGCGTCGGAGCAGGTGTTGCAGTTACCGGCGGTTGATACGTAATGATTACCGGGTCGGTCATCATCAGCAGTGACGAACTGGAACTACCGCTCTGATATAGTCCAGCGATAATGGCAAACTTGTCTCCCGGTTTCAACGAGGATTGAGACAGGTCTATTTCATAAAGCAACGTGCCGCTCTGGGCAGTAGCCTTATTACCATTTCTCCCGATGGGGAATATCTCCGACCTGCCAGCGAGAAATTGTACCCATGACCTTTCCGCCCAGTATTCATTCCAGTTCTTATAAGAATAGGAAACGCTGGCGGTAAATTTGGTGGTGGTGATGACGGCACCGTTCGCCGGTGAAGTAATCTTTATCGAATCAACAGCTTGAGCTTGCGCTGACGGCGTGGAGAAAGGAGAATTTAAAAAAAGGATAATGCATACTATCCCCAAGAAGGCTTTCACTGAAGCCATACGAATCGCAGGGAATTTCATAGGCTCTATCCTGTCCGTCTCACCGGAGAGAATCCATTCGCCGTTAGTATATTAGTTTGGCGTTGTTGCTGTCAATGAAAAGTCACACGATTTTATCTCTTTTGACAACCTAACGACAAAGCAGTATTCTGAAACACAAGTGCCACGGAATTTGGCAACGCATACGGGGAGTAACTATGATTTTAAGTATTCATAAGTCAGGAAAACTGGAGCAGGCATCCGGGCTTGATACCTATGAAATCGGAAACTATCGTTTCTTTCTCAACGGAAGAATCGAAGGGATGATAACGGGCACAATCTCGATTCTACCAAAATCCTTTGAAGAAGTATGTTCAGAAGTAATAGACCTGGTCAAACGTGACGATGTAAAAAGCCTGAAGGAATATTTCTCCCGATTATGCGGCAGCTACGCTATTTTCATCTTTGGAGACACTTTCAAGTATCTCATTACCGACCAGTCCTCTTATTCGAGGGTCTATTATTACGCTAAGGACGGACTGATATTCTTTGCTGATTCCATCTGGAATCTCATTGCATCCATTGACCGTTTGACCATCGATCCGGTCAATTCCGCCTTCTTGAAAAACAGAAGGTGTCTGGTCGGGGAGACATACTTTAAAGAAATCAAACGCACCGTTGCCGGTTCCTTCCATACCTTACACGAAGGGCAACTCAAAGCCTCGACTTATTACTCCAGCTTTCCTTTTAAGATTGAACCCACCTACAAAAGTTTCAGCGAAATCTTCGAAAATACGGTGGCTTTCCTGAGCGCCGGCAATGAGCACGCGGTCGCATTATCGGGAGGATCTGATTCGACATCCGTCCTTCTGGCGCTTTTAAAAGCCAAGGAAAATAAAATTCAAGCATCGACTGTCGAATATCTTTTCCCCTATCACGGACAGAGAAAGGACATCGACACCGTACGGGCAGCGATGATTGCGGAAACCCTTGGCGTGACACACACACAATATGGAGTGAATTTTGATGACCCGGCTATTCAGGACAGGCTCAAAGATATTATGCGGGCGATGCCTTTTGACCCCCATCTTTCAATTCACTGGGACTTGATTGTCGAGAAGAGCAAAGGACTCGTCTGGTGCGGTGAAACCTCCGATGCGGTAAATAATTTCTGTGAGACTGTGCCCTTCTTCAAGCTTCCTCTTTCGACGCTTTCACTATCAAAAAGACTCGCTTTGTCAAAGCCGTTCTACAGCAAGTTAGAAAAGGGGCACAGCAGCGGTCTTATGGGGAAGCTGTTAGCCCGCAATTTTGAAAGGTCTTACCACCAGCATCTCAACCCGCCGGAGACATCATTAGAGTATCTTACGGCGTACTGCCGTTCTAATTTTGGAATTCCTTTTTTTGAGCCCGGAGCTTCAAGAGAGGAACCTGAAATACTCCGATTATTGCAGTACAAAACGTTGCACGAAGCGCTGTTCCAGATCGTTGTGACGGGATATATCGATGGCGGTGACATTCACACCTGGCTGACCGCTTCGCAAAGACACAAGCCGTTACGCATGCCGTACAGCTATCCCACGCTGCTGCACTTTTTTGGGCACCGTCCGATGCTGCTTTCCGATGCTTTCTACCCCAAGCGCTTCGTGTATCAATATGTCAGGAGCAATTTCCCGCAATACCAGAGAATCAGGAAAGCAGCGGTAAGTAAATTAAGCTCCCGACCGGCAAAAAGCTGGGGAGAGTCAGCCTTGTTTAAATACCTTTACGATAAAGGCAAGGTCGAAAGCAAAGTATCTGATTACAATTATGTGCTGGCACGGGCGTGGATGTACAGCGTCATAGAGATGCTGGAAAAAGAGGGCGTGAAAATAACGGCTGAGGGAAAATAATAAATACGCGCGGTGTGATGCGGTTTGCGGTAATGAATCACATCTCTTTCAACATCTCCAGCACGACCTCGGTCGGCAGCGGGGCGACCTTGCTGAAAGAACGGTCGAATTCCTGTAGAGCGCTTTCATCGGCAAAGTCAGATATTACGCGGATCAGAACAAAGGGGACATTATTCAGACGGCACACCAACCCCACCGCTCCCCCTTCCATCTCCACGCAATCGGCATTGAACGCCGCTAACAGCTTATGCTTGTGGTCCGTTTTGAGGACCGGGCGGTCGCCGGTCAATATCGAACCGACGAAGCATTGACGGTGCAGCCTTGCCGCCGCTTCCTTTGCCAGGGAAACCAGCCCCGGGTCAGCCTGATGCCAGATATGCCCTTCGACCGAAGACTGGAAGTCCCATTCCGTGGTCTTTTCTGACACTACGATATCGCCGACCGAGAGCCGCGGCGTGAGCGCGCCCGCCGCACCGGTAAAGATGACGCGGTCTACGCTGAAGCGATCGATAAGGAACTGGCAGCACGCCGAAGCGCGTACCTTGCCGATACCGGAATAGACCACAACCGCTTCATGCCCGGCAACAGTACCGCGATAAAAAGTCCGCGTTAAGTGCTCCTCTACTTTGCTGACTGTCATGCGGTCAACAAGAAGCTGCACCTCCTGTTCCAATGCGCCCATCAATCCGATAACCAGGTTTCTCTCCTCTATTCGCCCAACGCTTTGAGAATCACTCTCTTCCGGCGTTGTCCGTCAAATTCGGCGTAGTAAATTTGCTGCCAGGGACCCAGGTCAAGCTTGCCCGCCGTAATGGGAACAATAACCTCGTGATGGATTAACAGGCTCTTGAGATGAGCGTCCCCGTTGCTTTCACCGGTAAGGTGATGGCGGTAGTTCCCGGGAGGAGCGAGCTTGTCCAGCCATTCTTCGATATCCGCGATAAGTCCGGATTCGGCATCGTTAACATATACGCCGGCGGTGATATGCATTGCAGAGACGAGCAACATTCCTTCCTGGATACCGCTCCGCTGCGCCATTACCTCCACCTGGTTGGTGATGTTGATAAACTCGCGCGGGCGCTGCGTTTTAAACCAGAGATATTCCGTTACCGTTTTCATCCCATTATCACCTCAGAACTGGTTTTGCCACTTGCTCAGGTCAGCAAAATTCTGGCGTCGACGACAATATATCCTTTCCCTTCTTCCTGCACTTTCACCGGATTGAGGTCAAGCTCTTTGATTTCATCGATATCTTCCAGCATCGCGGAGATACGCAGGAGAAGCTCCTCGATAGACGCCACATCCTGTCTTTTGGAACCGCGCCAGCCTTCCAGCAACTGGAAAGCTTTCACCGATCTCACCATTTCCTTTGCATCGGTATCGGTGAGCGGGTGAATACGCATGGAAACGTCCTTGAAAAGTTCGGTATAGACGCCGCCCATACCGAAAAGCATCAGTGGACCGAAAGACGGGTCCTGGGTCACGCCGACAATCATTTCAGTGCCTGAGGTAACCATCGGCTGGACAGTCACACCCTGCATCTCGGCAACCCTGCCCACCGCACTCAGATTTTCCTTCATTTTTTGGTAAGCTTTTGATACTTCTGCGGCATTGTGCAGATTCAGCGCAACGCCGCCGACCTCTGTTTTGTGCGAAATCGTCTTCGAGTACAGCTTTAAAGCTACCGGATAGCCAAGTTCACCGGCAATGCGGGCGGCTTCTTGAGCGTTCGCAGCAATACGGGTCGGCACCGTTTTCACGCCATAGCAGCGCAGCAATTCATCCACCGTTTCAGCGTCCAGCCAGAGCGGCTTCGCTGGATTCTTTTCACGTGCCGATTTTATGACAGTTTGCGCCTTTTCCCGATCGATGCCGGATAATTCCGGGATATTACCCTTGGGCTTCTTCAGCCATTCGCCGTACTCACAGGCTTTGGCGATAGCGATTGCCGATGCTTCGGGGAAGGTAAATGAGGGTACAATGATTTCGCCCTTAGAAACCAGTTCCTGCGCCACGCCGTGCTGACCCATGAAAGATGAGATTAACGTCTTGCCCACTTTCTTGAAGTCAGGCGCTACCTCTCGTATCGCTTTAGCGACAAATTCGGTGCGCTCTTTAACGGGCGAGACCAGTATGGCGATGGCGATATCAACATTCTCATCCTGCACCAGCAGTTGCAGGGCGCCCTTGTATTCGTTATAGGATGCGTCGGCGGTCATGTCCACCGGGTTGCTGACGCTCGCCTGCGGAGACAGAAGCTTCTTAAGCCCGCTCCTGGTTTTTTCGGAGAGAATCGGCACTTCCAATCCTTTGTCCGCACAGGCATCGGCGGTAAGAATACCGGGACCGCCGCCGTTCGTGATTATCGCTACTTTTCTGCCGCGCGGCACCGGCTGGTTCGCCAGCACGATGGCGGTGTCAAAAAGTTCCTCCAGCGTACTGACACGGACGATGCCAGCCTGCTTGAACAATGCTTCGGCGGCTACTTCTGTCGATGCCATGGCGCCGGTATGGGAAGCCGCCGCCCGGGCGCCGGCGGCAGTCCTGCCGCTCTTGACCACGACGACGGGCTTGGAAACGGTCACATTGCGGGCAACATGCGCGAACTTCCTCGGATTGCCGAAAGATTCGAGATAGAGGAGGATAACATCGGTTGCCGGGTCTTCTTTCCAATACTGGAGGAGGTCGTTCGAGGAAACATCCGCGCGGTTGCCGATACTGACGAAGGTGGAAAGACCGATGTTCAGATTTTTCGCATATTCGAGAATCGCCAGACCCAGACCGCCGCTCTGCGTGCCGAAAGCGATTCTCCCGTTGGGCGGAAATACCGGCGCGAAGGTGGCGTTCATATTGATTTCCGGCGCGGTATTGATGATGCCCATGCAGTTCGGTCCCACCATGCGCATGCCGTAGCTCCGGACGGTTGCCAGCAGCTTGTTCTGCCGGGCGATACCCTCCGGCCCGGCTTCGCCGAAACCGGCTGAAATAACCACAATGCCGCGCACGCCTTTGCGCCCGCACTGTTCCACGATAGTCTGAACGGCATCTGCGGGGACAACGATGACGGCAAGATCGACTTCACCCGGCACGTCCATGATGCTGGAATAAGCCTTGACCGCCGCTACCGAATCTCCTTTTGAATTGACCGGATACACCGTGCCTTTGAATCCTCCATACAGCAAACAGGTAAAGGAACGGTTCCCCAGCGCCGTAGCGCGGGGAGAAGCACCGATGACTGCCACCGACCGGGGGGTTAAAAATGACTTGAGCGAGGCAATCGCCGCTTTTTCTTCGCGCTGGATGGATTTCTTTTCCAGTGTCAGGTCTGCTTCAAGAGACAGGAACATGC
>JAQTVW010000046.1 GCA_028706655.1 Dehalococcoidales bacterium
GCAGAAGTAATGTGCCGCCTCAGCGACCATCTGTGCAGCCAGGGATTGCGCGACCGGGCCGTGATGTTCTGGAACGCCAACAACACTTTCTCCTTCCAGCGCATCGACTGGAAACGCCTCAAAGACGCATCGACCATCACCACAGTCAGCAGGTACATGAAGCATATCATGTGGCGGGTGGGCGTCAATCCGCTGGTCATCCCCAACGGCATCCCGCGCGCTTTGCTCAACCGCATCGACGAGATGGAATCAGCACGGCTGCGGGCGCGTCTCAACGCTGAAATCGTAATGACCAAGGTCGCCCGCTGGGACCCGGACAAGCGCTGGAACTCGGCAGTAGAATCCGTCGCCCGATTGAAATCGAGCGGGCTGAAGGCGGTCCTGCTCGCCCGGGGCGGACTGGAGTCTCATGGGGCGGAGGTACTGGAGAACGCCCACGCCCTGGGTCTCAAGGTGAGAGATGTCACCGCCGGAGGGGACTCGCTGGAAGATTATTTAAACGCTCTCGAAAATAACAACAATGCAGATATTTTAAATATCAAGTTTCATTGCCCGCAGGACTTCCTGCGCCTTGCTTACAATGCCAGCGATGCCGTCCTGGCAAACAGCGGCCACGAGCCATTTGGACTGGTGGGGCTGGAATCAATGGCGGCGCGGGGCGTCGCCTTCACCGGCGGCACCGGAGAAGACTATGCCATTCCCTTCCAGAACTCTATCGTCCTGGAGACTTCCGACCCGCGGGAAATCGAGGCTTATGTCATGTACCTCAAGAAATATCCCGAGGAAGAGGAAAGACTACGAAAAGCAGCCTGGTCGACAGCAAGGCGCTTCGCCTGGGAAGAGATTATCCAGAACCTTATCCAGAAGCTGGAGTACCAGGCTCGCATCCAGGAGTCGCTGGTACCGGTATGATACAGAAAGCAGCCCAACAGGTCGAAGTAATCAGGAGGATGAAAATGCCCAAGACATTTAAGCAGGAAGCAAAAGAATTTCTGGCGGATGTCCCTGCGGAATTTGTGTTTCGCGCTCAAGATGGCTGCATTATGAAAAACATGAAGGAACTGGCGGATGAACTGGACGCTATGACCGAAGTAACCTACGCCTTTCATGTTAATCACGAAAAGAACGATTTTTACAACTGGGTTAAAGATATTATCAAGGACGACCGCCTTGCGAAAGACCTCAAGGAAGCGCCCAACCGAGCCCAGGCAGCTAAACGGGCAGCCAGCCGCGTGACCCTGTTAAAGAAGAGGATGACCGGATGAAAATCAGAAAAGCGGTAATCGCCGCAGCGGGATGGGGCACCCGTTTTCTGCCCATCACCAAGTCCATGCCCAAGGAAATGCTGCCTCTGCTGAACAAACCCCTGATTCAGTACAGCGTTGAGGAAGCCGCCGCCTGCGGTATCGAACTCATTGTTATGGTAACCGCGCTGGGCAAAAGGGAAATTGAAGATTACTTCGACCGGCGGGTCGAACTGGAAAACATGCTGACCGAAAAAGGCGAGCATAAGCTCGCCCGGGAAGTGCGCTGTCTCTGCGACCTGGCGGACATCTGCTACATCCGTCAGAAGGAACAACTGGGGCTGGGGCACGCGGTACTATCTGCAAAAAGCATTATCGGCGATGAGCCATTCGCTCTGTTTCTTCCGGATGACCTCTTTGAATATGGAGAAGTAGTCCTGCGCCGGATGCTGGATATCTGCGACCGCCATAACGGCAGCGTCATCGCCGTCAAACCGGTGACGGAAGCCGAAGTCAGCCGCTACGGCATTATCGACTCGCGCAAACTGGAAGACCGCCTTTACCAAATCAACGACCTGGTGGAGAAGCCACCGCCGAGCGAAGCGCCCTCCAACCTGGCAATCATGGGACGCTACGTCCTCACCCCGGCAATTTTCAGGGAACTGGAACAGGTGCCGCCGGGTAAGAATGGAGAAATCCAGCTTACTGACGGATTACGCCGACTTGCCCAACGCGAGCCGGTCTACGGCTACGAATTCATGGGAGAACGCTACGATGCCGGCACCATCCCCGGCTGGTTGGAGACCACCGCAGCTCTCGCCCTGCGCAACCCGGAATTAGGACCAAGATTCCGTAATTATCTGAATAATCTGTTGCAGCGTACCAAAGAACCTACTATCTCTCCTTAGAGCTGAGCCAGCTACAATCTCCTTGTCATACGCCAGATGCAGACACTACGTATGTCCTACGCCATCAATTACGTATATCTACGGATTCATTTATTCGTGCATAGCCTTCATACTGATAATTGAACAAGCTATATCAATGCTTTTCAACCGGAGGATCTATGCCGAATCTGAGTTATTTTACGAATGAGCAGACCGCCATATCTACTGTTCCCAAAACGGTCAATGGCTGTTGTCACTACTGGCTGATAGAAAGTCCCAACGGCTCCCAGAGCCGCGGTGTTTGCAAGTTCTGCAACGAGGAACGCGAGTTTGATAACCTGCTTTACCACTATTCCCCGAAAGGCAACCGAAGGGGCGACAGGAATGTGTTTGAGAGGGCGCCGCGCCAGATTATCGGCATACACCGCTTCCCTCTTGTCTGAGGATGACAGAGATGAATCACTGCGAGCACCCGACCCGACGGATATATTCCCGATATTGTTGGAGGCTCGCTTCTTTTTATCTCGTTAAATATAATTTCTTTGATTGCCATGAATAGCACGAATAACCGATTAAGATTCGAGTTAAAGCCCCTGTTTATCGACCGTATCGATGCCGGCAAGCGCCTGGGGGAGAAGCTAGAAAAATACCGCGGTAATGCAGTTGCTTTTGCCGTGCCGCGCGGTGGGGTCCCGGTCGCTGTCCAGGTCGCCCATGCACTGGAGATTCCGTTAGACTTTGTCGCTACGCGCAAAATTCCCATCCCAGAAAATCCGGAAGCCGGTTATGGTGCAGTTACCGATGACGGCAGCGTGATTGTCAATGAGCCGATGGTCAAACAACTGGGGTTGACTACACGCGAGGTCAGGGCGCAAGCCGCTGAGGTACAGACGGAAATCAGTCGGCGGGTTGCTCTCTTCCGTGCCAGCCTTGCTCCTACCCCTGTTGCCGGGAAAACCGCTATCCTCATTGATGACGGACTGGCTTCAGGTTTCACCATGCTGGCTGCTGTCAAATCTATGAAAAAGAAAGATCCGGAAAAGATTGTCGTAGCCGTTCCCGTCGCATCCAAGTCTGCCTGCGACCGGGTCAAGCCGCAGGTAGACGAATTGGTTTGCCTGGCGGAAGTATATTCCCCCTCATTCGCTGTCGCCAGCTTTTACCAGCACTGGTACGACCTGACCGATGAAGAAGTGCTGCATTGCCTGGAAACATGGCTTAAGAAATTACACCCGCAATACTCGCCTGATTTAATCGGGGCGAGTTAAGGAATATTTAATATCGAAAAAGGAGCAAAGTAAAGTTAGGCGTAGAGAAATTAAAACTAACCTTTACTTATTAATCACAATGCTGTATGATTTTACAAAACCTACTACAGGCGGGACAGCTTTGTTAGAGCCGCTCCCACAATTATTTGATGTTGAAAGGCTGGCGGAATCTGTGATAACCATCGTACTGGCAGATGACCACAAGATAGTCAGACAAGGCGTCAGAGCATTACTGGAAGGCGAGTCAGACCTTAAGGTCATCGGTGAAGCTGCCAATGGCAAACAGGCTTTGGAAATGGTGGAAAGCCTGCATCCTGATGTGCTGGTGACGGACCTCCTTATGGATGGCACGAACGGCATCCGGGCTACGCGCCAGGTCAAGAAGCGGTTCCCGGAAACCACCGTTATTGTCCTTTCTATGTACGCTAATGTCGCTTATGTTGCTGAAGCCGTCAGGGCGGGCGCTAACGGGTACGTTCTCAAGGGTTCCGACCTGACCGACCTGACGCGCGCCATCCGTGAAGCACGCGGCGGCAGTCTTTTCCTCAGCACGCCCCTCTCGAAAGAAGCGGTCAATGACTACATTCAGAAGACCAAAGGCTCTTCCGCAGCAAATCCGGCTAATGGAGAGCGCTCCTGAATCTATCTGCGTCTATCCAGCAACTTCCAGGAACGTATCTCGGCACTTTAATCCTGCTTCGCGCGTGGTCAAAGCGTTCCTGATTGACACGCCAGTCGTTTCACACTATTATTGAGTATAAACGTCAGGTAATAGCTTTAGAGACACATAATGAACCGATTTCGCATACTGGTTGCCGATGATGAGGTACGTATCCTCAACTTCCTGCAATCCAAATTAAAATCTCTGGGATTCGATGTCACTACTGCGAAAGACGGTGTCGAATGTCTGGAACTGGCTCAGGCGCAGGCGCCCGACCTGATTGTCCTGGATGTGCTCATGCCCCGCATGGATGGCTTCGAAGTGCTCAAACAGCTCCGCACGTTTTCTTCGGTGCCGGTCATCATCCTGAGCGCGCGGGAAGCCGCCGCCGATAAGGTCAAAGGGCTCGGCATGGGCGCGGACGATTATGTACCCAAACCGTTCAGCCCGGATGAACTGGTCGCCCGCATTGAAGCGGTCCGCCGCCGTGTTGAATCTCCGGGCAGGAATAATCCGCTCCAGACTTTTACCTTCGGTGATGTTGCGATTGATTTTCCCAAGCACCTGGTCATGGTGCGCGGTGCGAAAGTCGCCCTTACCCGCATCGAATGGCTGCTGATGAACGAATTGGTACGCAACGCCGGACGCCTGATGACTTATGAAGAGCTCCTTAGCCGCGTGTGGGGACCGGAGTACCGTGATGACGTCCAGATACTGCGCACCTGGATCAGCCGCCTGAGATACAAGATAGAGAAAGACCCCAATAATCCCAACCTCATCCGCACGATGCCTAAAGTAGGCTATATCGTAGACCAGGTATCAGACCAGTAATCAGATAGCCCCCTTCTGTCCGCACGACTGCGCTCCGCTTAATCTCAAGCCTTTTTCCAGATGTTACACTTTTGTAACTATTTCCCGCACCATTTTATAACTATTCCATCCCATTCTAAATATAATCTTGCATAAGACTTTATTTCAGGAGAAAACCTATGACTATTTCAGTATTGGAACGCCCGGCAACCTCAGTACCACCGCATTATATCCGCCCCGAGGATGAGACTGAACTGGTGGCTTTCTGTCCCGGCTGCAAGACCCTGGAAACCCTCTGGTTTTCCGAAGGCCGGTTGATGACCACCCGCCGCTTTCATGAAGAAAACGGGCAGGTCTTCCATAATTGCGGCTCGACGAAACCGTGCCGCCTGCATCGTTCTTCGTAATCTAAATTAAGAGAGGATTTTTCCAATGGGCAATAATGTTATCACGATGATTCTCGCCGGGGGGCGAGGCAAGAGGATGGATATCCTGTGCTACATGCGCCCCAAGCCGGCGCTGCCGTTCGCCGGGTCATTCCGTGTCATGGATTTTACGCTAAGCAACTGCCTGCATTCCGGAATGACCGATATTGCCGTACTGACGGACTACCAGCGTTCCTTCATGGCAAACTATCTCCGCCGCTGGCAGCTCGCCAACATGAACGGCGGCGCCTTCCACATCCTCGAACCGGCAGACGGCAACTATCGCGGGACTGCCGATGCCGTGTACCAGAACCGGGAATATCTGCATAAATACGATAATGCCCTTCTGCTCGCCGGAGACCACATCTACAAGATGGACTACCGCAAGATGCTCGCCTTCCACGAGCAATCACAGGCAGATGTCACGGTTAGCGTCGTCCGCGTGCCGGTCGATCAGGCGCAGCGCTTCGGCATCGTGAAAACAAACTCAGATGGCAGGATCACCAGTTTCACGGAAAAGCCGCGAACACTGCAGGGCAACCTGGCATCGATGGGCATCTACATCTTCAGGCGTGACGTCCTGGAAAGACACCTCGCTGAAGATGCCGGCATGGCGGAATCGACTCATGATTTCGGCTTCGCCGTGCTGCCCCGCATGATCAACCGCGACCGCGTTTATGCTTACGAATTCAACGGCTACTGGCAGGATATCGGCACTAAAGAAGCCTATTATGCCGCCAACATGGAATTACTCAGACCGCGCCCGTCTTTCAGTATGGACAGCAACTGGCATATTCTGACAGAAGGAACGACCTTACCCCCGCCCCAGATAACCGCCCGGGGCAGTATTATCAACAGCGTGGTCAACCCCGGCTGCGTGGTCCTGGGACGGGTGGAAAATTCCATCCTTTCGCCCGGTGTCTGGGTCGACCATGATGCTACCGTCCGCAACTCGGTGGTAATGAGCAACACATTCATCGGCTTTCATAGCGTCGTCGACCGCTGCATTATCGATGAGGACGTGAATATCGGTAAGCTCTGTTACATCGGATTCGGCAACAGTCCCAGATTGAAAGAAAATGACATCACCGTGCTGGGAAGAGATGTGACCGTCCCTTCCAATACGGCGATAGGCCGCAACTGCAAAATATCGCCCGGAGTGAGACCCGCCGATTTTACCACGAGCATGGTGACTTCTCACACGATGGTCTTCCAGCGGGCTTCAAGCGGTAACATTGTTCCCGAGGAGGCGTTAGCCGGTGAGCGCTAGGGCGTACCTGCTGCTCAACATTCTGGAAGGAAAATCCGAGCAAGTTGCCCGTTTATTACGGGGCAAACCCGGAGTGTTATCTGCTGACGCCCTGGAAGGCAGACCGGATGTCATCGTAATGGTAGAGGCTGCCGACCGGCGCACTCTCGCCGAGATGATTATGCCCGCCATTTCTTCAATCGACCAGGTTACCGAAGACCTGCGCCTGCTGGTGACAAGGGATACTGCTACGCCGGCTACGCAACTTTACCGCCGGACCGGGATAAACGTATGAAGCTGCGGGTATTGTTGACTTTAATGATGGCGATAGCTGCGATTGCCGGCTGCAAGCCAGCTCAGGGAGAGATAGTAATTCGCCCGGCGCCTATTCATGAAATCAGGGTGGATATCGCCGAATCAAACCCGCCGCAGGTCAAGGTCTATATCAAGGGCGGACTCAGCGATGGCTGCACGACCTTCAATGAAATGAAGACGACCCGCACCAACAAGGTGATAACTATCGAAATCACCACCCAGCGCCCCAGGGATGCCGTCTGTACCCAGGTATATGGCTATTTTGATAAGACCGAAGACCTGGGTTCAGATTTCACGGTCGGCGAAGTGTATACCCTGAACATCAATGATAAATCGACAGTATTTTTCATACAGAGATAAGCAAAGGAGGAGTATAAATGTACAAGAAAATTCTGGTGCCGCTGGATGGTTCAGAACTCGCGGAGTGTGTCCTGCCCCATGTTAACGATATCGCCAAAGGATGCAATGTACCTACCGTCATCTTCCTGCGTGTGGTGCAGCCTTTCCAGCCGTATGCTGCAGGAGAATGGGTCCCCAGTGCCGAGGATATCAAACGCGTAGAGTCTCAAAACCGGCAACTCGCCGAAGAATACCTCACCAAACTGGCAAAAGGAACCAAGTACAACGGCTCAAAAATTGAAACACAAATTATCAACAATGTGCAGACCGCCGAGGCAATATCCGATTACGCGACGAAGAATAATATCGACCTGATTGTCATTGCTACCCATGGGCGCTCCGGAGTCAGCCGCTGGGTCTGGGGCAGCGTCGCGGACCGTATCCTGCGTTCCGCCTGTGTGCCGGTACTGATGGTGCGCGCCCCCGGTTGCATCGCCGGAATCTAGAACTAAAGAACCTCAGGAGGAAGCAAATGGCATATAAAGCAAAGGACTACAGCGCACTTATCGGCATGGATGGTTTCAGCGAAACCTTACTTAAAAACCATTTCACCCTTTATCAGGGTTATGTCAATAATACCAACAAATTAGTTGATATTTTGAATGCAAAAGAAAAAGATGCCGTCAACCCGGAATTCGCCGAACTCAAGCGGCGGCTGGGCTGGGAGTTTGATGGCATGCGCCTCCATGAGTACTATTTCGAAAGCCTGGGTGGTAAAACACCGCTGGATAAATCGGGCGACCTGGGCAAAAAGCTCGCGGAAGCCTACGGCACTTACGAAGCATGGGAAAAGGACTTCCGCGCTACCGGCGCCATGCGCGGCATCGGCTGGGTGGTACTCTACCAGGATGATTTCACCGGCTGGCTGTTCAATCAGTGGATTAACGAGCACGATACCGGCCATCTTGCCGGCTGCATCCCGGTTTTGGTGATGGATGTCTTCGAACACGCTTTCATGACCGATTACGGACTCAAGCGGGCGGACTACATCGAGGCATTCTTCAAGAACATCAACTGGGAAGTTGTTGCCAACCGTCTCTGTTAGCCATACGGAAGAATTTGATGAAAGTAAAAATAATATTCTACAGCATGTACGGTCACGTTTACCGGATGGCGGAAGCCGAAGCGCAGGGCGCCCGGGAAGTTGCCGGAGCGTCAGTAGAACTGCTCCAGGTGCCGGAACTCATCCCGGATGATGTCCTGGAGAAGTCCGGGGCAAAGCAGGCGAGGGCGGCTTTCGCGCATATCCCGGTGGCGACGCCGGAGGATATGGCTGATGCCGATGCGGTAATCTTCGGCGCGCCGACCCGCTACGGCAATATGTGCGCCCAGATGCGTAATTTCCTCGACCGCTCCGGCGCTCTATGGGCGAAGAACGCCCTCGTCGGCAAGGTGGGCAGTGTCTTCACATCAAGCGCTACCCAGCACGGCGGGCAGGAGACCACCATCATCAGCTTCCATTTTACCCTGCTGCATCTCGGTTTTATCATTGTGGGTCTGCCCTATTCCGAGGCGCGGCAGACCACGATGGCGGAGATAACCGGCGGCAGCCCCTACGGCGCCAGCACTATCTGCGGCAGTGACGGTACGCGGGCAGCTAGTGAAAATGAACTGGCGATGGCGCGCTACCAGGGTCGCCACGTGGCAACTATCGCGAAAAAGCTGGCGGCTAAATAAGAGTTCCGCCGGCAAGGAGTCCGCTGATGAAGGAATATGACGCAATTGTAATCGGCTCCGGCTGCGGCGCGATTATCGTAGATGAAGCGCGTGGGCACGGTCAAAAAGTTGCCCTCGTGGACAAAGGACCGCTGGGCGGCACGTGTCTGAATTTAGGATGCATCCCGTCCAAGATGCTCATCTATGTCGCCGACCGGATTGTCGAGGTGCAAGAAAGTCAAAGGCTGGATTTCACTGCGGAAATCAAGGAAATCAACTTCGGGGCGATTATGGACCGGATGCGCAAGAGCATCACCGAAGGGCTGAACTGGACGAAAGAAGACCTGAAACAGACGGAAGGTCTGGACTACTACGAGGGTACGGGACATTTCGTCAGTGATTACACGATTGAAGTCAACGGGGAGACTATCAAAGGGAAAAAGGTATTCATTGCCGCAGGTTCGCGCCCTGCTATCCCTCCCATAAAAGGGCTCGAACAGATTGATTTCCTCACCAGCGAATCAGTATTGCAGCTCCGGGAGCGCCCGGACAGCCTCATCATCATCGGCGGTGGATATATCGCCGTGGAATACGGGCATTTCTTCGCCGCGATGGGCACGCACGTCACTATCCTGGAAATGACAGACCGCCTCGCCCTCGCTGAAGAGCCGGAGATGTCCAAACTGCTCCAGCAGGAGTTGAGCCGGCGGATGAGCATTTTCACGGATACGCAGGTCGAAGAGTTCAAATCAAGCGGCGACCTCGCTGTCGTCGTAGCCAAAGACAAAAAGAACGGAGTGAAACGGGAGTTCACCGCACAGCGCATTCTCATCGCCACCGGCAGGCGTTCCAATGCAGACTTGCTGAAACCGGAGAATTCCGGCATCAATCTGGACAAACGCGGCTTCATCCAAGTCGATGAATTTCTGGAGACCAGCAAGAAGAACATCTTTGCCGTCGGGGATGTCAACGGAAAGCAAATGTTCACCCATGCCGCTAACCGCGAGGCATCGATTGCCATCGATAACGCGCTGCATAACTCCGGATTAAAGATGGACTATAGCGCGGCGCCCCATGCGGTCTATTCCCACCCCCAGATTGCGGCGGTGGGACTGACCGAAGCCGAAGCTAAGAAAGACCATTCAATACTCGTGGGTAAAATGAAGTATTTCCACATTGCCAAAGGTGAGGCGATGATGGAAACAGAGGGCTTTGCGAAAGCTATCGTGGAAAAAGACAGCGGTAAAATACTGGGATTTCATATCATCGGGCCGAACGCCCCGGAGCTAATCCAGGAAGTCACCAATGCCATGGCGAGCGGCACGAATATTGAAGGCATCGCCCAGGGGATGCATATTCATCCCTCGCTATCCGAACTGGTACCCAGAACAATCGATGAGCTTGAAGAACCTTCCTGAGCGGAGAATCACCGCACTGCTAAATACAGTGATAATACGAGTTATGCATCCTGCTTGTCTCCGGGTTCCTGGGATTCTCCTGCTTCATCAGTTGCCGCGATTTCAGCAAGTTCAGCGGCTTTATTCGCTTTCGCTCCGAGAAATGCAAACAGTGCTACCGCAACTAATACCGTAATCACTGCGATAACCTGCGCCTGTCTCAGACCTAAAAACACGATGTCTTCTATCCGTACAAAGGATAGTCCAAACCGCCCGACCGAATATAGAATGAGATAGCTCAGGAACATCATCCCATCGGTTTTGAACCTGCGGCGGATGGCTAACAGGAACCCGAGCACCAGTCCGTTCCAGAGCATCTCGTAAACGGGATAAGGGTGCGTCGGTACGCCGTACAGTCCCTCCGGCACAACCGCATCCAGGTTAAGATAGATAAAAGCCCAGGGTAAATCAGTCATACTGCCGGGAGAATCTCCGTTGATAATACAGCCTGCCCGTCCGATTATCTGAGCAACCAGTAAAGCCGGCACCAGCACATCGAAAAGACGCAGCACCGGAATCCGCCGGACGCGTGCGTAAATTATTACCGCGATAATTCCCCCCGCCATCGCTCCCCAGATTGCCAGTCCGCCCTGCTGAATCGCCATAATTTGCAGCGGATACCGCATGTAGTATACCCAGTAGTCGATAACGTGGAACAACCGGGCGCCAAGCAGTCCGGCAGCCAGCGCCCAGGGCAGCAGGTAGTAAATTTCCTCCGAAGGAAGACCCGCTTTCCGGGCATCGCGAGCTGCTACGAACATTGCGGCGATGACGCCCAGGATAATGGCAAAACTGTACCAGCGCAGTTCGAAATATCCGATGCGCAACATGACAGGATCGATATTGATGATGATTCCAGTCCACATAGCTGTTTACCCCCGCTGTTTTTTCTTGACCTGCGATGTAATTAAAGGCATGAAGACAATCATGGAAAGTAAAAATACCCAGCAAGCCCCGCCGATACGAGCAATCCAATTGTAATCTCCGAGTAAGGTTGCTGCCAGAAAAATCCCGGCGATAACAAGTGAAATTGTCGTGTATATAATTGCGCTGAGGAATCCGACGCTTTTCAGATTCATACTAGATTCCTCCCGCCTGGCTCCGTCTTACCGGCGGGACATAGCCCCGCATCCGCAGCGTGTTTAGAGTGACTGATAATGAACTGGTCGCCATGAGCAGCGCCGCTAGTTCCGGGCTGACCATCTGCGCGAAGAAAGGATATAATATACCCGCGCCGATGGGTATGGTGACCGTATTGTAGCCAAAAGCCCAGAAGAGGTTCTGTTTGATGGTGCGCAGCGTCTGGCGGCTAATCTGCAAAGCGGCGACCACATCCAGAAGGTCGTCTTTGACCAGGATGACATGCCCGGTCTCCTTGGCGACATCCGTTCCGGAACCGATGGCGATGCCGACATCCGCCTGGGCGAGCGCCGGCGCATCGTTGATACCATCGCCGACCATGGCAACGCGCAATCCTTCCGCCTGTAGCTTCTTGACCTCGTTTGCCTTGTCCTCCGGCAGCACTTCCGCCAGCACCCGGTCGATGCCCACCTGCCGTGCAATAGCGTCCGCCGTACGCCGGTTATCGCCGGTAATCATGGCGACCTGGATACCCATGCGATGCAGCTCGGCAATCGCCTGCGCCGAGGTCTCTTTCAGGGTATCCGCTACCGCCACGATTCCTGCCATCTTGCCGTCAACCGCCACAAACATGGCAGTCTTGCCTTCGTTTTCCAGTCTTTCGACCTGGGCGAGCAGCCCGTCAATTGAAATCTTGCGCTCCGTCATCAAACGGCGGTTGCCCAGTAATATCACGCGACCGTCCAACTCAACTTCCACGCCATGACCCGGTATCGCGTTGAAGTTCTGGGTGTCTTTCAATTCCAGCCCGCGCTCGCGGGCGCCGCGTACAATCGCCTCACCCAGCGGGTGCTCCGAGTTCTTCTCGGCAATTGCCGCAAGCTGCAGCACCTCGTTTTCCGTCATGCTGCCCGCGGTCAGCACATCCGTCACGGAAGGTTCACCTTTTGTCAGCGTGCCCGTCTTATCGAAGATGACCGCCTTAAGCCGTGCCGTCGCTTCCATGGCATCGGCGCCCTTGAACAGTATGCCATATTCGGCACCCTTGCCGCTTCCCGCCATGATAGCACTCGGCGTCGCCAGACCCACGGCACAGGGGCAGGAGATGACCAGCACCGTGATGGAAGTGAGCAGAGCGAAACCGAAAACACCCATGCCCGTCAGGGTATAGGGAGTAAGAATCAAACGGCTCTCCGGGACAAACCACAGCCCGTAGCCGATGAAAAACCAGAAGAGGAAGACCACCAGAGACAAGGCGTGCACTCCCAGGATGAAGTGCCCCGCCACCTGGTCGGCGAGCTTCTGGATGGGCGGCTTGGTGGTCTGGGCATCTTCCACCAGCTTGATAATCTGCGCCAGTGCGGTGTCCCGTCCCACGCGGGTCGCTTTGAAGCGGAAAGCTCCGGTCTTGTTAATCGTCCCGCCGATGACTTCATCACCGGATTTTTTCTCCACCGGGATACTCTCGCCGGTGAGCATGGACTGGTCGACCGAAGAATATCCTTCCGTCACCACTCCATCGACCGGAACAGCTTCGCCGGGTCGCATCAGCAAAATATCGTCAATCTGAACTTCTTCAGCGGCGATTTCTACTTCCTGCCCGTCCCGCAGGACACGCGCTTTACGGGGCTGGAGCTTCATTAGCCGGCGGATGGCTTCGGAAGTCCTGCCGCGGGTAATGGCTTCCAGGTAGCGTCCCAAGATAATAAAACCGGTCAGCATCGCCGCTGCTTCATAGAAGGTAGCGTCATGCCCGCCGAAGCCGGCATCAGGCCAGAAGGTGTTAATCACCGCTATCAGATACGCCGCGCCGATTCCCGTGGCGTAGAGCAGGTTCATATCGGTCAGCCCGCGCTTGAGTCCGTTCCAGCTGTTGACAAAGAACTGTCTGCCGGGACCGAACACGATGGGCGTGGTTAAAAAGAACAGGAACACCTTGTTATTCATCCATGCCGGGATGATGCTCGGGAAAAACCAGTACGGCTGCATGGTGCCTAACATCACCGCCAGACCAACGGTGCCGGCAATAATCAGATTGCGCCTTTGCTGACGGATTTCCCGCTGGCGGGCTTCCCGCTCGCGGTCGAGCGCTACCTCTCCCTCAATTCTTTCTTCCGCTTCATAGCCGATTTCCTTGACGGCTTTCCTGATTTCAGTAAGCGGAGTAATGGACGGCTCGTATTCCACGCGGGCGCTACCCGAGGCGAGATTGACCATCACATTTGTCACGCCGGGCATGTCACCGACGGTTTTCTGGACATTTTCCACGCACGAGGCGCAGTGCATCCCGGTCACTATCAGATTCACCGTGCTCAGCACCACCTGGTAGCCGATGTCTTCGACTGCCTTTTTCATCGCGGCGAGGGTCGTCTGCGAGGGGTCGTATTCGACGGCGGCTTTTTCAGTCGCGAGGTTCACCACGACATTTTTTACCCCGGGCACCATTTTAAGCGCCTCTTCGACGTTCGCCACGCAAGAGACGCAGGTCATCCCGCCAATGGAGAGAGA
>JAQTVW010000126.1 GCA_028706655.1 Dehalococcoidales bacterium
GGATGAACTGACAGCCCTGGGTTATTCTGATGCTCTCATACAGCAGACCGGCGCAGGGGACTATCTTATCCGCACACATGAGTTGAGCGGCGAAGACCGCACAAAGTTAGAGGAAGCGCTGACGGTCAAGTTCGGCAAGCTGACAGAAGCAGAATTCAACTCCGTGTCTCCGATGGTTGCTACCGAGACTGCCAGGAACGTGATATGGGCGGTTGTGATAGCTTCACTCGGCATTTTGCTGTATCTCACTTACGCTTTCCGGCGTATGCC
Organism: Dehalococcoidales bacterium; assembly: GCA_028706655.1. Lineage (GTDB taxonomy): Bacteria > Chloroflexota > Dehalococcoidia > Dehalococcoidales > RBG-16-60-22 > JAQTQH01. The sequence continues at coordinate 271 of JAQTVW010000126.1, forward strand.
CAAACCGTTCCGCTATGGTACCTGCGCCGTAATCGCTGTGCTGCATGATTTGATGGTGGCACTCGGGCTGTTCTCTATTCTGGGTAGTTTTATGAACTGGCAGGTCAATCTGATGTTCATCATCGGGATCCTTACCGTTATCGGTTACAGTGTAAACAACATCGTGATTATCTTCGACAGGATTCGCGAAAATCAGACCAAGGGCATCAGTCATGACTTCGAAGTGGTGGTTAATAACAGCGTTGTCGAAACAATAGGGCGTTCCCTGAACACTAACTTCACTACGCTTATTACTGTGCTGGCGCTTCTTCTTTTCGTGGGCGCGACAATACAGAACTTTGTTATCGTCGTCATGATTGGCATCATTGCCGGCACCTTCGATTCGGTATGTGTAGCACCGGCGCTGCTGGTAGTCTGGGAAAAGGGAGAATGGGGTAAGTTTCTTCACTATATCCCTTTTACCAAGGCTAAAGCCTGAAGGCCGGGTGTCGTGGCTGTAAAGAAATCAGCCCGCCGAAGCGACGCCGCAAAGGTCTCTTTGCTGGTAGTGATCGGGCTGATTGCGCTCAAAGTAACTGTCGGCATCATTAGCGGCAGTCTGAGCATATTGGCGCAAGCGGCTGATAGTTCTCTTGACCTGATTGCGGTAGTGATAACCTTTTTTACCGTGCGCGCCGCGGTCAAACCCGCCGACCACGAGCATCCCTTCGGTCACGGCAAGCTGGAGAATATCGGTGCCATGGCGCAGGGACTGCTCCTTGTCTTTGCCGCCGGTTCAATTATTTTTTCCGCGATTAACCGCATTAACGAAGGTGCTACCATCGGGTATTCCGAGACCGCCATCGGCGTGATGGCAGTTTCTATCATCGCCAGTATTTTTCTTTCCCGTTACCTGCACCGCATTGCCGAAGAGGAAGATTCGGCGGTGCTGGATGCGAACGCCCACAACATTGCTTTTGATTTCTATTCTGCAGCCGCCGTAATGGTGGGACTGACCATCATGCGCCTGACGGGGCTGGTTGTTATTGACTCAATCCTGGCGATACTTGTGGCGCTGTTCATTTTACGGGTCGCTTACGGTATCTTTAGAAATTCCTTCGGCGTGTTGATTGACGTCAGGCTGCCGGAGGATGAAGAGAACATTATCCGCAATGCGATTGCCGAGCACGGCGGTAAGGAGTTGGTGGGCTTCCACAGGTTGCGGACACGGAAAGCGGGCAACGAACGGTATGTCGATGTGCATGTCGTTGTGCCGAGTAAAGCTCACGTGGTAGATGCGCACCACCTTGCTGACCACCTCGAGCAGGATATCAGTTCCAAGCTGTCGCGAGCCAGCGTGGTCATTCATGTCGAACCATGCGATGGCAAATGCCAGCCTTGTCCTATCCCGCGGAAGGTGTGCAAGGAAAAATACCCGGACTAAAGCCGGTGCAGCGCCCGTATTTCTTTAATCAGGACTGAGATATCCGGCGGCTTGAGCGTACGCCGGGAGGGTCCCAGCGGGTCATCGATTTTCGTATCGCCGAGCATCATCCGGAAAGTCGCCGCCACGGAAGCCGCCTGCGCCGCCAGGTGATAGCCGCCTTCGAGAGTCAGTACCATTCTGCCGCTACAAAATTCTTCCGCCAGTCTTTTAATGATGCCTGTCATCCGGGCGAATCCGGTTACGGTGACCTGCATCGCCGCCAGCGGGTCTGCCCAGTGCGGGTCGTACCCTGCGGAAACCATAATCATCTGCGGCTTGAAGCGCTGGACCGCCGGCACGATTATCCGGGAAAAGACATGCAGATATTCCGTATCGCCGCAGCCCGGCGGCAGAGGGATATTTACAATATTATTTTTGGCCGGTCCGCTGCCTGTCTCAACAATGCTGCCGGTTCCGGGATAATGGGGGAACTGGTGGGTGGAAAAGTACATCACGCGAGGTTCCCGGCAGAAGACGTCCTGCGTGCCGTTGCCGTGATGCACATCAAAATCGATGATGGCGATGCGGCTGACATCCAGCACATTCAGGGCATATTTAGCGGCAATCGCGATATTATTAAAGAGGCAAAAGCCCATTGCCTGTTCAATGGCAGCATGGTGTCCCGGCGGCCTGACCAGCGCGAAGGCGCTTTCGACATGGCGTTTCCAGACCGCCCGGGTTGCCTCGATAGTGCCGCCGGCGGCATAAAGGGCAGCTTCGTAAGAGCCGGGAGACGTCACTGTGTCCGGGTCAAGCCAGCCGCCGCCGCTTTTTGAGGTTTGTTCAACTTCCTCAATATAGTGCTGGCGGTGCACCTGGGTTATCTCTTCGATAGTAGCGGCTCGTGGTTTAATCGGAGTCAATCTCGGCAGGATGCCGCATTCTTCCAGGTGAGCCATGATGGTCTCAAGACGGCGGGCGGACTCGACATGACCTCCGGTATCATGTCTCAGGTAGATGGGGTCGTAAACATAGCCTACACTCATACCAATATGAAACTATAGCAGAATGCAGCCGGGAGATACAAACCGAATCTCAGGCTGTGGACTCACTGGTATAAAACAGGTGCATGTGATAATATCTATTTACTTTGGAGTAACGTGTCCAATCACACAATTGATTTCCAGCCGATAGGCCGCCGTGGTGACTGCGCAGGGAACGAGACAATCCTGGAATGTGCTCGTCATTCCGGCATTGCTATCAATAGTATCTGCGGCAGTGCCGGTACGTGCGGCGCCTGCCGGGTCAGGGTCATCAGCGGTAAAACTTCAGCGCCAACCCGGAATGAAGCCGACATATTCACACCGCAAGAGCTGAAAGACGGCTGGCGGCTGGCATGCCAGACCTATACCCTCGGTGATTGCAGAATATTTATCCCGCCCGAGTCTATGAGTGCCCCCCAGCGTTTGCAGGTAGATGGGCTGGAAGTGTCGACGGCTGTTGAACCCGTGGTCAGGGATTATGATGTGCGCATGACTCCTGCATCGCTCTCTGACCTGACCGCCGATGCCGAACGAATCTTGAGGGTATTGAACCGGCAGCATCATCTCCGTGTCCGTAAAGTCGATGCTCATGTTCTGTATACCATGTCGTCCCGTGTGCGGGAAGATCAATGGAAGTGCCAGGTAGCGGTACGCGGTGTTGAACTGATATCTGTAAACAGCCAG
>JAQTVW010000127.1 GCA_028706655.1 Dehalococcoidales bacterium
GGTAGCCCTGGAACCCGGTCTGCGCTTCGCTATCCGTGAGGGTGGCAGGACCGTCGGCGCGGGTGGTATTATCAAGATAATAGAGTAGAGGTTTATGGCAAAGAAAACGGATGCGAGAGGTGTCATCTACCTTGCCTGCACCGAGTGCAAGGAGAGAAACTATACTACATCGAAGAACCGGAAAAACGATTCGCAGCGCCTGGAGCTGACGAAATACTGTCCCCGCTGCCGCGCGCATAAGCCGCACAAGGAGACTAAGTAGCCTGACGCCCTCATACGGCGCGGGACTTCTTATCATGACACAACATACTGCTACGCGAAAGCCAATTGGTTTAAGGCTTATCAGATACTTCGCGGATATCATCACGGAGCTTAAAAAAGTGGTCTGGCTCAGCCGGCGGGAGGTAATTTACCTGACCGCTCTAGTCTTGCTCGTGGCGGGCATCGCCGGCGCGGTGCTGGGCGCGCTGGATTACGGCTTTACCGCTCTGATTGATAAGCTTATCCTGGGCAGATAATGGACCAAGCCTCCGGTGAAATAGTCCGTTTTCTGCCCCGTAGCTTTTACCATGGGTGAGACATTGGGAGAGAGGTTATCTGTGGCGGTCGACGAAAAACAGTGGTTTGTCATTCACACATATTCCGGACACGAAGACCGGGTAAAGAAAAACCTGGAACAGCGTATCAAATACATGGATTCCGGCAATGAAATCTACCAGGTTATCATACCCACCGAGGAAGAAATCGAGGTCAAGAGCGGACGGCGCCGTACGGTCACCCGTAAGACCCTGCCCGGATACGTCCTCGTCCAGATGAAAATGACCGACCAGACCTGGACGCTGGTGCGCAACACGCCCGGCGTGACCGGCTTCGTCGGCAGCATGGGCAAGCCCACGCCGCTGGATGAAAAGGGCATCAATGATATTCTCAAGCAGATGAGCGCCGAAGCGCCCCGCGTCAAGGTTGGCTTCCGCAGAGGACAGAGCGTGCGCGTGATTGATGGACCATTCATTGACTTTGTCGGAGTGGTTGATGAGATAAACATGGAAAAGGGCAAGGTTAAGGTGCTCCTGTCCCTCTTCGGACAGGAAACGCCGGTAGAGCTGGATTTACTCCAGATTGAAAAGCTCTAGCCCCTTGAGGAGATAACATGGCAAAAAAGGTCAAGACAGTCATCAAATTACAGATACCCGCCGGACAGGCAAACCCGGCGCCTCCGGTCGGCCCCGCGCTGGGCCAGCACGGCATCAACATCATGGCTTTCTGCAAGGACTACAATGAGCGTACCGCTTCCCAGGCAGGCTCGGTCATCCCGGTAGAAATCACCGTTTACGAAGACCGGTCGTTCACTTTCGTCACCCGCACGCCGCCCGCCGCCGACCTGCTGAAGAAAGCCCTGGGGCTGGAGAAAGGCTCCGGCACGGCAGGGCATGATGATGTGGCAGGCACACTCTCCCGCGAGAAACTGCGGGAAATTGCCAAAGCCAAGGCGAAAGACCTCAACGCAAACAGCATCGAAGCCGCGGAGCGCCTGATTGAAGGCTCCGCCCGAAGTATGGGGATTAAGGTAGAATAAGATGGCAGAACACGGTAAGAAATATCAGGAAACCGCTAAACTCGTTGAACCAGGCAAGGCTTACGGACCGCAGGAAGCCGTCGAACTGGTCAAAAAGACAACCCACACCAAGTTCGACGAGACGGTAGAGCTTCACCTGCGCATGGGACTCGACCCGCGTGACGCCACCCAGCAGGTCAGGGGAGTAGCCATCCTGCCCGGCGGACTGGGCAAGCAGGTACGCGTCCTGGTCTTTGCTCAGGGTGAAGCCGAACGGATTGCTCGTGATGCCGGCGCAGAAACGGTCGGCAACGATGACGTCATCAAGCAGATAGAGGGCGGCTGGCTGGAGTTCGATATCGCCATCGCCACCCCGGACATGATGGGCAAAGTAGGCAGGCTGGGCAAAATCCTGGGTAGAAAGGGACTCATGCCCAACCCCAAGGCGGGCACAGTCGTAGCCGCCGATGACCTGCCCCGCGTCATCGGTGATTCCCGCAAGGGACGTGTGGAGTACAAGCTCGACCGCACCGCCATCATCCATGTGCCGGTGGGCAAAGCCAGCTTCGCGCCGGATGCGCTGCTGGCGAACCTTACCGCCGTCGTGGAAGCAGTGGTCAAAGCGAAGCCAACGGGTGCCAAGGGACAGTATGTGAAGAGCGTTTACCTCAAGACCACCATGGGACCGAGCATCAAGCTCGATTTATCGAGCACTCTCACCTTAACTACCGGCTAGTTGATTGCATTCAGCTGGTTTAGTGTGCTAAGATAATTTTAATTGAATAAGGTTTCCCAAGACAGCGGGTGCCGCTTGCGGCTTAATGAGTCTGCCTGCCGAGGAATCATAAAAATCAATCTGATTTTAGAGTCCTTGTGCGTGGCGCAAGGACTTCTTTTTTGAGCGGCATTTCAGGAGGTAAACAATGCCCCGGGAACATAAAGCGAAGGTTATTGAAGAACTTCAGGAAGTATTCGGGGAGGCGAGCATCGGTGTGGTTACCGATTACCGCGGCATCCCCACCCCCGAGCTGAACGTCCTGCGCAAGAAACTGCGGGAAGCCGGCGTCAGCTTCAAAGTGGTCAAAAACACCCTTGCCGAAATCGCCGCTAAAAATGCAGGCAGGGAAGACCTCGCCCAATCCTTCACCGGACCGGCGGCAATTGTCCTCGGTTATGATGATGTCTCGCAGCCTGCCAAAATCATCACCGAGCACATCCGCAGCACCAAGTCCGCCCTCAAAATCAAGAGCGGTTTCTTGAAGGGCAAACTGCTCACCGAGAAGGACGTCCAGACTCTGGCGACCCTGCCGCCCAAAGAAGTGCTCATCAGCCAGGTACTCGCCGGAATGCAGAGTCCCATTGTCATTCTTATCACCTATCTCGCCAGCCCCCTGCGCGGACTGGGAAACGTGCTGGACGGTCGCCGCAAGCAGCTTGAAGAGGCTCCCAAGGCATAAGAAACTCATGCTGACATATGGGTCGGCATTTATCAATAGTCGGATAAATATTTAATCGGAGGACAGGAACAATGACTAATGAAGAAATCATGAATGCAATCAAGGGCATGAACGTTATGGAGCTGGCGGAGCTGGTCAAGACTTTACAGACCGAATTCGGCGTGACTGCCGCCGCACCGGTCGCCGCCGCGCCAGCCGCTGGAGCTGCTGCCGGAGCCGCCGCACCTGCTGCGGAGGAAAAGACCGAGTTCACCGTAGTCCTCAAGGAGATTGGCGCGAACAAGATTAACGTCATCAAGGCGGTCCGCGAGCTCACCAACCTCGGCTTGAAAGAGTCCAAGGACCTGGTTGAAGCTGCCCCCAATCCGGTCAAAG
>JAQTVW010000047.1 GCA_028706655.1 Dehalococcoidales bacterium
CAGCCGGGTATTATAAAATGTCGCGATATTATTGAAATAGTCCCGCGCCAGGGCGATGCGCTGCTCGGTATCGGCGAGGGATTTTTGCAGCGCTAAAAACTGTCCGCCGGCTTTCAGTTCCGGGTAGCGTTCTATGACTGCTTGCAGCAGCGGCGCCACGCCTTTGAAATCCGTCCCCGCTACGCCGGGCGGGTTAGCTTCTGCCTGCCGGCGCAGTTCTGCCAGCACTTCCTGCGTCTCATGCTCATACCGGCGGTACGCCTGGACGACCTGCACCAGGTTGGGAATCAGGTCATGGCGGCGCTTGAGCTGCACCTCTACCTGCGACCAGCCCTGCTCGACGCGGTGGTGCAGATTGATGAGGCTGTTATAGACCGTCCAGACCCAGCCGAGCGACAGGACAACCAAAAAAGCGGCGGCGGCAAGAAGATATAATTGCCAGCTAGCGGGGAACATGGGATTGGCGACCCTGTCCGCAACGACTACTCCGGCGACAGCAAAAATAGCGCCGAAAACGAGCCAGAGCCACAGCCAGAGATTGTAGCTGCCGCTGATTTGCTTTTCCGAGTGGGTGGAAATGATGAACATTTGAGCGTCTTTATCGCGGGCGATTTCCGCCGCGACGATATCCTGCCTTTCCCGCGCCTGTCCCATGATATAGAGCACGGCATGGAGCGGCAGCGCCGTTTCCCGGAAGCGCCGCTTGTGGGTGGTGTTGAGTATCTCATGCGCGGGGCCTTTGCCGTAGTAGAGAGGGTCGCCGCGGGAGCAGGCCTTATCGAAGACGGTGTTGCCGTGGATGTTGGCGCCTTCCGGCACGATGCGGATAACGCCGGTATCGTCCTGCAAATAGAAGGGGATGGCGCGCTTCTCTCCGCCGACGCGCGTCCAGCCGGTTTCGATGCGGGTACTGGTGTGAGTGTGCCCTTTGGCATCGGTAGTCGTGGTCGTAACGATGCGCTGCCAGTGCTCCTCGACACTCCAATCGTTCTGCACGCAGCGCTCGCGGGCGAGATAGCTGGTGAGGGGTTCTTCACTTTCCGCGGTGCCTTTGAGTTCCGCCATGCCGATGAACACGCCCTGCGCTTTGGAAGTTGGCAGGTCATCAATGAGGCGCTTGTGCCTGAGCGCGCGGAACGCCCCGAACAGGCAACCCAGCGCGATTAAACTACCCAGTATGACGGGCAATAGCGGCAGCATGTGCTAATTGTATGATAGATAGGGAAGAAGGTCAAAAAGAAGACACTATATTACTCTTTAATCTGGCGTTTGCATGAAGTATAATAGCCAATTATGGAAGACCATGAACCTCAACCCCAAAAACGAAAGGCTGTTTCTATTCTGCTTGCCATATTTCTGGGACCATTAACTTGGGCATACACTTTTAAAAGAGATTCCTGGAAGTTAGCATTAGGGTTAGGAATTAATGCAAACATTTTTATATTGATTTTGTTAATGTTTATACTCAACGCCAAAACAGCGGAAATGTTTAAACTCAGAGGGGAATTCTATGATGGAGGAATAGCTTTAGTTTTTCCACTTGGTGTTTTTGCTATTACCTTGTCCATTGCGTGGCTATGTGCTGTGATAGATTCTATTTTAAAGTTCATCAGAAACAATAGTCTGGTTCCACTTCAAAAAGACGAGCGAGCTGCTGCATTAATAGCTTTATTCGCAGGTCCTTGGACATGGATTTACACCTATAAAAAAGACTGGTGGAAATTCTGGTCAGCACTAGTGGCAATATATGCTGTGCCGATTACATTATCCATCCTTGGTGAGGGACTATTGATAATGTATACTCCTTTTGGCTGGCTGATAATTTGGATTATCTCTATTATGCACGTCCTCTTGAAAATGTTAGACCGAAATTCCGAATTCAATACAAAAGGCACAACCTCCTAAACTTATCAGTTCCATGAGGTAATCCCAAAATCCCTCTCAATCTCCCTTTTTCAGAGGGGGAAGGCTCCTGTCATTGCGAGGAATATAGTGACGAAGCAATCTTCTTTTCATCCTTGAAGGGGATTGCTTCGCTCCGCTCGCAATGATATCGTGATCTCCCTCTTTGTAAAAGAGGAACTAAGGGAAATTTCCGTACTGTCACCATGAGCGGTAGCGGGCTATCAACCAGAAGGGAACTAATGCACGCTGCCGCCAGTTGCATGCCCTATACATAATTGCTACAATGGTGCACGTGAGAGCTACTGAGCAGTAGCTGCCCGCATCATCAACAAAGCCCCACTCGGACAGCGGAGGCTTTTCTTCAGGAGAAAACCGGCATGGTGGACAAATATAACCCTCTGGAAATCGAACCGAGATGGCAGCAGAAGTGGGCTGACGATAAGCTCTACGAAGTGACCGAAGACCCCGCCAAACCCAAATGGTACGCCCTGACCATGTTCCCCTACACCTCCGGCGACCTGCACATCGGGCACTGGTATGCGATGGCGCCCGCGGACGTCTTCGCCCGCTACAAGCGGCTGCAGGGCTATAATGTACTCCATCCCCAGGGTTTCGATTCCTTCGGACTGCCCGCGGAGAACGCCGCCATCAAGCGCGGCATCCATCCCTATACCTGGACGATGCGCAACATCGAAAACATGCGCTGCCAGCTCAAGAGCATCGGCGCGATTTACAACTGGGACCGCGAGGTGATTACCTGCCTGCCGGACTACTATAAGTGGACACAGTGGTTTTTCCTCAAGCTGCACGAAGCGGGACTGGCTTACCGCCGCAAAGCCCCGGTCAACTGGTGCCCCCAGTGCCAGACGGTGCTGGCGAACGAGCAGGTCGTTGACGAAGGCGTCTGCGAGCGCTGCGGCACAGCAGTTACCCGGCGCGACCTGGAGCAGTGGTTCTTCCGCATTACCAAATACGCCGATGAACTGAAAGACCACCTCGGCATCGATTGGCCCGAAAAGATTAAAATCATGCAGCACAACTGGGTAGGCAAGAGCCAGGGCACTGAAATCGCCTTCGGGCTCGACTATCCCGGCGTGCCGGAAAAAGAAATCCGCATTTTCACCACCCGCCCGGACACCGTTTACGGCGTCACCTTCATGGCGCTCGCGCCCGAGCACCCGCTGGTGGCGAAACTGACTACACCCGACCGGAAAGCCGAGGTGGAAGCCTATATCGCCAAGTCACGCCGCCAGACGGAAATCGAACGGCTCTCTACGGAAAGAGAAAAGGACGGCATTTTCACCGGGGCTTACTGCGTCAACCCGGTCAACGGCGACAAGGTACCCATCTGGATTGGCGATTATGTCCTGCTCAGCTACGGCACCGGCGCGGTGATGGCAGTGCCCGCCCATGACGAACGCGATTTTGCTTTCGCTAAAAAATATAACATCCCGATTCGCGTCGTTATCGCTCCGCCCGATTGGAAAGGCGGGGAACTGGAGCAGGCGTATATCGAACCGGGAACCATGGTCAACTCCGCGCAGTTCAACGGACTGCCCAGCGAACAGGGCATCACCGCCGTTTCCGAATACCTCGAAAGCAAGAACTGGGGTAAGCGCACCATCAGCTATAAACTGCGCGACTGGCTCATCTCCCGTCAGCGCTACTGGGGCGCGCCCATTCCCATCATCTATTGTGATAAATGCGGCATCGTGCCGGTGGGGGAGAAAGACCTGCCGGTGCTGCTGCCGGAGGATGCCGAGTTCAAACCCACCGGCGAATCGCCGTTGAAATACAACGAGAAGTTCGTCAATACGAAATGCCCGAAGTGCGGCGGACCCGCCAAACGCGAGACCGATACCCTTGACACTTTTATGTGCTCCTCGTGGTATTATTACCGCTACACCAGTCCCGGCTATAAAGCAGGGGCTTTCGACCCTGTAAAAATGAAATACTGGATGCCCGTCGATATTTATACCGGCGGTGCGGAACACGCCGTGATGCACCTGTTCTACGCACGCTTCTTTACCAAGGTACTGCGCGACCTCGGACTGGTGAAATTTGATGAACCGTTCACCAAACTGTTTAACCAGGGCACCATCATCGCCAACAAACAGAAGATGAGCAAGTCCCGCGGCAACGTCGTCACGCCGGACAAGTACGTTTCGGAACTGGGCGCAGATACCGTGCGCGCCTACCTGATGTTCGTGGGGCCGTGGGAACAGGGCGGGGAATGGAACGACAGCGGCATCAGCGGCATGAGCCGCTGGCTGAACCGCGTCTGGAACCTCGCGCTGGACGAATACCGGACGAACACCGGCGCTTCCTGTTCCGATATTCAAAACGCCGAACGCGAGCTAACGCGCATCACCCACCAGACCATCAAGAAAGCCACCGAAGACATGGAGCATATGCGCTTCAACACCATGCTGGCGGCGCTGATGGAACTGAGCAATTACCTGACCAAAATCAAGGAGAGCGGAGCGGTGACCGCCGCCGCGTGGAACTCGTCAATCCGCACGCTGCTGCTCCTTCTGGCGCCTTCCGCGCCGCACCTCACCGAAGAACTGTGGCAGCGGACGGGCAACGCTTACAGCATCCACAACCAGCGGTGGCCTACATGGGACAGCGCCCTCGTCAAGGAAGAAAAGGTTACGCTCGTCGTCCAGGTCAACGGCAAGGTGCGCGACCGTATTGAAGTAGCGCCCGCCATTACCGAGGCGGAGGCGCACCAGGTGGCGGAAAACAGCGAGCGGGTCAAAACATTCCTCGAAGGCAAGCTGGTCATCAAGGTGATTTACGTACCGGGCAAGCTGCTGAACTACGTGGTGAAGTAAATTTACTGTCATTGCGAGGAGGGTTAGCGAAGAAGCAATCTTATACCAGGCGTAAGGGGTTGCTTCGCTCCGCTCCAATGACATAGAGGCGTTATGAAAATCGCGTTTATCGGCGGGGGAAATATGGGGGAGGCGATGCTCGCCGCAATCCTGCGCAAACGGCTGAGCACGCCGCAAAACGTCATTGTCAGCGATATTAGCTCTGCCCGCCGCCAGTACCTTTCCGAGAAATACGCGGTCAAGACGACAGCCGATAATAAAAAGGCGGTTCCGGGCGCAGAGATTGTCATTTTCGCCGTAAAACCCCAGACGCTGGCGGATGTTATGACAGGACTGTCCGGAGCTTTAAGACCGAAACAGCTTGTCCTTTCCATCATCGCCGGGGCGAAAATCAAGAAACTGCGTGCCGGATTGCGCCACCGGCGCATCGTCCGCGCCATGCCCAACACCCCTGCGCAGATCGGTGAAGGCATGACCGTCTGGACAGCATCTTCGCAGGTCACCGACCGTCAAAAGAAACTGGCGAAGACAATCCTCAGCACGATGGGACAGGAAGTCTACACCCCTGATGAGAAGCAGCTTGACGCGGCTACGGCGATCAGCGGCAGCGGCCCCGCCTACTTCTTCTACTTCATGGAAGCACTCAACGCCGCAGCCGTTAAGCTCGGTTTCACACCGGAAATCGCTCAAAAGCTCGTTCTGCAGACGATGTCCGGCGCTGCCGGTCTCCTGCAGCAATCGGACAAATCGCCCGCCGAGCTGCGCCGCATGGTCACTTCCCCCGGCGGCACCACCGCGGCAGCCATCAACCACCTGGAAGAAGTCCAACTGATGGGACTGGTAATACAGGCGGTCGAAGCTGCCCACCGCAGAGCGCGGGAACTGGGCAGGTAAGAAAATTCCACTATCACGATTCTGTCCTTTGAATCCACTTTTAATCGATTAGTTTTTCAATATTTACTGAATTTTCTATACTTTGAGTCTTGACAAATTCTGGCTTCAATCCTTATGATATTTAATAGTGGGACTAATCATGAACGCTTTACCTTCCGCTGAAGAAAAGCAGCTTGTCGAGGAATTCGGCGCCGCCTTTGAGCAGAGCCGCCTGCCCCGCATGGCGGGACGCGTTACCGGCTGGCTGCTCATTTCCGAGCCGCCCTATCAATCGGCGGAACAGCTTGCCGCCGCGCTGCAAGCCAGCCGCGGTTCCATCAGCACCATGACGCGGCTGCTCATTCAAATCGGACTGGTGGAGCAGTTCAGCCTGCCCGGCGAAAGACCCCATTATTTCCGGCTCCATGCCGATTTCTGGCAGCATATCACCACCCACGGCATGGAAGAATTTCGCATTTTTCACCGGCTCGCTAAGAACGGACTGAAGCTGCTCGGCAACCGGAAACCATTAGCCCGGAAGTGGCTGGAAGGCATGCACAACATTTATGCTTTTATGGAACAGGAGTTTCCCGCGATGCTGGAGCGCTGGGAGCGGGAACATTATATTAAATCATAGGAATCAGTTTAATTTAAAAACGGAGGCTTTACCATGAGAATACTGCGGACGCTCGGCGTCTTGTCGATAATCGTCACGCTGCTGCTGGGAGCGGCTGCCTGTAATCCCTTTGCCGGCGCCAAACCGGTAGAGTCACCGACCGCCACAGTCACCCGCGGCGACCTGACCGTCACGGTCAGCGGAGACGGCACCATCGAAGCTTCCCGGCAGGTAAAGCTGTCTTTCAACGGAGCGGGCAAGCTGACCAACCTTTATGTCAAGAAGGGTGACACCGTAAAAAAGGGTGATATCATCGCTAAACTAGATACGGGCATGCTGGAACTGGCGAAGTCCCAGGCACAGGTCGCCCTGGCACAGGCGCAGGTCGCCGTCACCCAGGCGAAACTGGCGCAGCAGACCGTTGAGCTTACCATGACCAAGACCAGAGACTCCAAAACTGCGCTGGAGCTGGCGGTCTACAACGCTCAGGTCAGCCGCAAGATTGCCGAAGTAGCTTTGAAAAATGCCGAAGAGATTGCTCCCGCGCCCGACCTGCAAGCCGCCATCGATAAGGTCAACCGGGCTAAGATTTATTTGCAGTATGCACTGGACAGCAAGGCTGCCTCCAGCGGTGCTTCGACGGCACAATGGGACCTGGTCATCACCCGGGCGCAGGTCGATCTTGACACCGCCCAGGCAGAACTCGACCGGATTACCACCGGCGTCGATGAAGATGACGTCGCCATCAAGAAAATGCAACTGGAAGCCGCCAACAAGACGCTAACCCAGGCGCAGAAAAACCTCGCCGATATCGACCGGGACATTACGTTGCAGGAAGCCCAGATCGCTTCGGCGAAGGACACGGTAGCACAGGCGGAGCGTTCCGTGGAACTGGCGCAGAAGTCGCTCGACCACACCCAGAAACAGATTGACGATGCGACGCTCACGGCGCCCTTTGATGCTATCGTCACCGGCGTCGGCGCGGAAGAACAGGAAATCGTCAGCTCGCTCAACGTTATCGCCAACCTGCTCGACCCCGCCGGCATCGTCCTGATAGTGGACGTTGATGAAATCGACATTCCCGGCGTCAAAGTGAACCAGGAAGCGCTTATCAGCGTGGACGCCCTGCCCGATGTCATAATCAAGGGCACTGTCGCCGCCGTTTACCCCATGCCGAAGACTATCGGCGGCGTGGTGCAGTACGAAGTTAAAGTAACGTACCCGGTTAGCGCCAATCCCGCTGTCAGAATCGGCATGAGTGCCCAGGCGGATATCATCACCAGCCAGCGCAGCAATGTCCTGCTGGTGCCCAGCCGCGCTATCGAAACCGACAGCAGGGGCAATATCGGCGTGAACTTGCTGAGCAACGGCCAAACCCAGCCGCGCGCGGTCGTCGCCGGAGTGAGCGACGGGATACAGACGGAGATAATCAGCGGGCTCAACGAAGGCGATAAGGTAGTCCTGCCCACCCGCGCCCAATCAAGTACCGACCAGGGGTTCTTTTTCGGACAGTAACTCATGACGAACGATAGCTGCCTTATCCAGATTGAAAACGTGACCAAGACCTACCTGATGGGCAAGGTAGAGGTCAATGCCCTGCGGGGAGTCAACCTGTGCGTGGCGCCGGGGGAAATGATTGCCATCATCGGGGCTTCCGGCTCGGGCAAGTCTACCCTGATGAATATCATGGGCTGCCTGGACAAGCCAAACTCGGGCAAGTACATTTTCAAGGGACAGGATGTAAGCAAGTTCAATGAAAACAAGCTCGCCGAAATGCGCAGCCGGAGCTTCGGCTTCGTTTTCCAGGACTTTAACCTGCTGCGCCGGTCTTCGGCGCTCGCCAACGTCGAGCTCCCCCTTATTTACAGCGGCGCGAAGCAGCGGCACAAGCGCGCCATGGAAGCCCTGGAGCGGGTCGGTCTCGCGAAACGGGCGCACCACAAACCTACCGAAATGTCCGGCGGCGAACAGCAGCGGGTCGCAATCGCGCGGGCGCTCATCAATAACCCCTCTCTTATCCTGGCGGATGAGCCCACCGGCAACCTGGACAGCAAGTCCTCAAACGATATCGTCGCTTTCTTCCGCACACTGAACGCGGAAGGCATTACCATCGTGATGGTCACCCACGAAATGGATATCGCCATGCAGGCAAAGCGTATCATCCGTCTGATGGACGGGCAGATTGTTACCGATGAATTGGTCGGCCACAAGCAGGAAGAGGCACACGCATGAAATTCATCGATTCGCTGAAACTGGCGATAAGCTCGCTTACAGTCAACAAGCTGCGCTCCTCGCTGACGATGCTGGGTATTATCATCGGCGTGGGCGCGGTCATCACACTCATGTCCGTAGGCAGGGGCGTCCAGGCGCAGATTACCGAGACGATTGAAGACTACGGTTCGAACACGCTCAACGTGATTTCCCAGACCCCCGGCGTGAAGGGACTGGCGGCGATGCAAGCCGCTACGCCCAGCCTCACCCTGGAAGACTCCCAGGCAATCGCCGAGCGCATTCCTTATGTCACACGGGTGGCGCCGGTGTCCGAGAACTATGTCGATGTTACTTTTGCCGACAGCAGCACGCTGGGCGTAATCGAAGCATCCACTCCCGATTTTGAAGATGTTTACAATTATCATACCGCTTCCGGGCGGTTTATTAACGACCGGGATATCGGATTGAAGGATTCGGTGGTAGTGCTCGGCGAAAAGGTGGTCAAAGACCTGTTCGGCACGAAAGACCCCATCGGGCAGAAGGTCAAACTCAGCGGGCGTTCTTTCACCGTGGTCGGTGTACTGGAGCCCAAGGGCGGGCAGATGATGGGCGTCAGCATGGATTCCATCATCGTCGTGCCCATCACCACCTACCAGAGCAAGCTGTTCCCCCGCCAGACCTCAAGCGGCGAAGATGCCGTGCAGTCCATCGCAGTACAGATAACCAGCAGTGAACACAGCGACTTTGTGACCGCAGAAGTTGAAGACCTGCTGCGCCGGCGACACCGTATCGGCGCGGGCGATAAAGACGATTTTGCCATCATCAGCAACGAGCAAATTCTCAGCCTGTTCCAGCAAATCACGGGCGCGCTGACGATTTTCCTCGGCGCGGTGGCGGGCATTTCCCTGCTGGTAGGCAGTATCGGTATCATGAACATCATGCTGGTTTCCGTGACCGAGCGCACCCGGGAAATCGGCATCCGCAAGGCAGTCGGCGCCAAGCGGCGCGATATCCTGCTCCAGTTCCTGATAGAAGCTGCGATGATGAGCTTTACCGGCGGCGGTATCGGCATCATCGGCGGGTGGCTGCTTTCGCTACTGATTTCTCAGATTGATTTAAGCGGGACTACTTTACGCGCGGTAGTCTCTCCGGATATTATTATCCTGGCGGTTTCGGTTTCCATTTTCATCGGGATTGCCTCCGGCATGTACCCCGCGATGCGCGCTTCGCGCCTCAACCCTATTGACGCCCTGCACTACGGGTAATACAATAAACTATTGGGCTCTCAGCTACCAGTCCGTAGCTGGACAGCCAGGGTAGTAGAGTATGTCAGTAAGGAGGAGACTATGAGCTGGCTGGATATTGCACTCCTGGTGGCACTCATCATTCCCGTGTTCACCGGCTTTAGCCAGGGGCTTATCAAATCGGTGTTGTCGCTCGCCGGGCTGATAGTCGGCGTGCTGCTGGCGGGGCGTTATCACGGCTTACTCGCGGAGCAACTGACTTTCATATCGTCGCCGAATATTGCCAACATCGTCGCTTTCGCCATCATCGCTATCGGTGTCATGATTATTGCCGCGGTCGCTGCGGCGCTGCTCAAGGGAATCGCGAACGCCATCATGCTGGGGTGGGTCAACCGGCTGGGCGGGGCAGCCTTCGGACTGGTGCTGGGGGCAGTTTTCTGCGGGGCGGGGCTGGCAATCTGGGGCAAGTTATTCGGCATTTCCGACCCCATCAACAATTCACTGCTGGCAAAACTGCTGCTGGATACTTTCCCGATGGCATTAGCGCTGCTTCCCGCCGATTTTAGCAGCATCAAAGGGTTCTTCAGATAAAAAGCTGGTTGCCCTCTCCCTTGATGGGAGAGGGTTGGGTGAGGGTGAGACTTCATTTGAGCGCTTCATCTATTTGAGCCAGTACACCTTCAAGATTCTGCAATACATCATTATTCCAGAACCTGATCAGGCGAAAACCCTCTTTTGCCAGCCACTTTGTCCTAATATCGTCCTGTACACTTATCTGCATTTCATTATGTTGACCGCCATCAACTTCAACAATCAGCTTTTTCTCAAAGCTAATAAAGTCAACCACATAATTTCCCACCGGTTGCTGTCTGCGAAATTTTACCCCAACTAACTGCTTGTTCCGCAATTTTGCCCAAAGCATCTTCTCGGCTTCAGTTTCCCTGTTTCTGAGTGCCCTTGCTAAATCTGTTCGTGGTCTTCTCACGTTGCGATAATACCCCTCCCCTTAATCCTCTCCCACAAGGGGAGAGGAAAGCTTAATCGCTCTGACTTATGATATTTGGATATCTCAATTGATAATCAAATCTTATCAAATCAGACTACCAATAAATAATCAGAGGCAATACTCACTACCCATTTCTGAGCAGGAAGACTCGCCTCTGATTTTTACTATCGTTTTTGGGTTATCTTTTGTTTTACGTCGTTTTGGGGTTTTCACCCGGATGCAGCTTCTTCCAACGCGCCAGCAGAGCATCGCGGCTCTCTTTGCGGTCGGGGTCGGGCTGGGGGGCGCTTACCGGGCAGACTTCGGCACACTGGGACGATTCAAATGAGCCGACGCATTCCGTGCATTTCTCCGGGTCGATAACGTAGGTCGTCTCGCCCTCTTTTATTGCCGCATTCGGGCATTCCGACTCGCAGGCACCGCAGCTAATGCACTCTTCCGTAATCTTGTACGCCATGTAAAAACTTACCTCCTGATTATTCTTTCGAACTGATTTTCGGTGTTATCAGCCATCCGCTAGCATTTCTTGCCGGTCTTAATGCGGATAGCATCAGCAACATGAGGCGGGACCAGGTAGCTGATATTGCCATCCAGGGCAGCTACTTCTTTCAGCAGGCTGGAGCTGAGGAACTGGTATTCCTGACTTGCCATGAAACAGACCATCTCCAGGTCCGGGAAGAGCTTCTTGTTCATCATCGCCATTTCAAATTCCCGCTCGAAGTCGGCGCCCATGCGCAAACCGCGCACCATGACATGGGCATTTACTTCCCGGGCAAACTGGACGGTCAGCCCGCTGAACGGCATCACTTCGACATTGCGCAGATGGGACAGCGATTTCCGCGCCAGCTCGATTCTCTCTTCGGTGGTGAACAGGAGACGCTTGTCCGGGGTACGGAACACGCCGAATATTACCTTGCCGAAAATCTTGGCGGCGCGGGTGGCGATATCAATATGCCCGTTGGTGATGGGGTCAAAGCTGCCCGGGTAGACGGCGATAATCAACTATATTACTCCTTCTTCCTGTAGACCGCTATACAGCTATCACCGTGGCGATGCTCCTTGACCATTGTCAAAGAGCCGTATTTTTCTTCTAATGTGAGATGCGGCGAGTGGGTCACCACAACTACCGTATCTTCACCGATTAACCTGGATTTGGCGAGCTGGGTCACGATATCATGGATGCCGGTATCCGCATAAGGCGGGTCCATCACGATGATGCGGTATTCCTTCTCCAGAAAATCGATGGCTTTACTGACAACAGTGCAAAATATATGTGCCCGTTCTGTCAGCTTCGTTTTCGCCAGATTTTCTTTAATTATAGCACAACATCTGGGGTCACGTTCAATAAAATCAACCCATCCCGCCCCGCGGCTCAGCGCTTCGATGCCCATCGCGCCACTGCCGGAGAATGCATCCAGTACCAGCGACCAGTCATCGGTCATATTTTCCAGAATGGCAAAGACCGCACCCCTCACCAGGTCGGTCGCCGGGCGTATCCCGGTCCCTTTGGGGTATTTGAGCGGATGTCCCTTGGCTTCGCCGGCAATCACTCTCATAAGAATCAAGACCCAAATAATTAAAGCCACCCGAGAAAAACCTGAAGGGCGGCAACATCTTTAGAATAACGGCTGCTGCCAGATATGTCAAGACACATAAAAGCAAGATTATAATCAGCCATGGTTGCGATCATCCTGCTTACCTCACCCTGCCCTCTCCAGCTGCAGTCATTTTTTACGGCGGAGATGAATTGAGCCGGAGAGGGAGTAAAAAAGAGAGGGGGCTAAGCCCCTCTCTTAAAATCTCTCCCCCGCTCCAAATAAAGAACAAAGGTTTAGCGGTATTTTCAAGATTGGAGCGGGGGATACAGGGGGTGAGGTTAGCGGTAAACATTAACAACTAAGAATAAACAAAACCTAAAAGCAAGAGGCTGTAGTCGCCTAGAAACTACAGCCTCTTACTATGGAGGGCATCAGGTGAACGGTAGAAGCGGATGCAGGCAAAAAACTACCGTTACCCACTATGAGATGGCCTTTAAGACAAGCCGTATCTCCTTGTTACACCGGGCCAGCTGTTTTACCAGCTAACCCCGCTGCATTAGCCACACCAATGCAAACGTATGTCTATTTCCGAATTATTCTATTTATTGCTTCGAGAACGGATGCGTCGAGACCTTCGGCGTGGATGGCTGCCCGCTGACGCTGACCTGGGTCTGCGCCGGGATTACCGTGCGCCGCTGGCTGAACAATGGTCGGCGCAGGAAGGACGGCACATCCAGCTCTTCGTCACTGCCCTTCAGGGTCTTGAGCATACGGGCAAGCTCATTATCCCGTTCCGCCTGCTCGGTGGTATACAATCTCTCGTTAAAGCCGGTGGCAATCAGGGTGATGCGCACCTCATTACCCATGGCTGAATCATGTGCCACACCGAAGATGATATTGGCATCCGGGTCGACTGCCTGTTTGATGACCTCAGCTGCCAGGTTGACTTCATGCAGGGAAAGGGTATCGCCGCCGACGACGTTGTAGAGCACTGCCTTGGAACCAGTGATAGAAACATCGAGCAGCGGGCTGGCGAGCGCTTCCTTTGCGGCATCAACCGCGCGGTTGGGTCCGGCGGCTCTACCGATGGACATCCAGGCCGGTCCGGCATCTTTCATGACCGATTTGACATCCGCAAAGTCGAGGTTAATCAAGCCGGGGATGGTGATGACCTCGGCAATTGCCTGCACGCCATGATGGAGCACTTCATCAGCAAATCGGAAGGCTTCATCCACACCGGTCTTCTGGTCGCAGAGCGCCAGGAGGCGGTCGTTGGGGATGATAATCAGAGTATCTACTTTTTGGAGCAGTCTCAGAATCGCCTCCTCGGCGGTCCTGCGGCGGTGCGCTCCTTCGAATGTGAAGGGCTTGGTGACCACCGCGATGGTCAGTGCGCCGCTTTGCTTGGCAATTTCGGCAACTACCGGAGCTGCGCCGGTGCCGGTGCCGCCGCCCATACCGGCGGTGATGAACACCATGTCTGACCCGCTGACCAGCTCACGGATATCATCGCGGCTTTCTTCGGCAGCTTTCTGTCCGACGGTATAATCACCGCCCGCGCCGAGACCCTTGGTGAGCTTCTCACCAAGCTGA
>JAQTVW010000128.1 GCA_028706655.1 Dehalococcoidales bacterium
GTCAGTTCCTTTTAATGGTCCTATTTCGGTGGTGACGGCGAATTTGCCGGCTTCCAATTGTGATTTTAAACTCATTTCACGCCTCCCGGTTCTTTCTGTTCCAGTCCGAAGACCGGCTTCGCCAGAATCTTGGGGTCAGCCATCAGCTTGCGATTGTCGCGCGGCGTGACATACGCCATCAGCCGGGCAACTTGCCCCTTCGCCTTGACCCGTTCGTAAATCTGCTCCCATCCGCAGGGATGGTCCTGGCTGACTTCACAGTTACCGTGCGAAGCGCCGCCGCAGGCACCGCTCAATAACGATTTGGTGCAGGCGGTCAGCGGGCAGATGCCGCCGGTGTAGTCCAGCACACATTCGCCGCACTCCATGCAGCGCTCGGTGCCGCGCCATTCGCCGCGGCTGTGTCCCAGATTGACGGTGTTGCAGGCAGGATGGCAAACCTTATTGATAGACGCAGCCACTGCCTGGACGCCGACCCCGCAGGTCATCACCAGCACCGAATCGGCGGCGGCAACCTCGGCGATTTTACCGCGCAGCCCGGTCTTTACCAGAGCTTTTTCGCAGAGGAAATCAATCACCTTTGTTCCGGTCACGGCTTTGCCGGCGGCTTCCAGCTTTTGCTTCATTTCGGCAACCTGAGCAGGTCCGCCGCTGCCGGAAGACTGGGCGCAGCCGTTACAGCCGAGGATAAATACTTTTTTCTCGTTTGCCAGGTAACCCTGGACCTCTTCAAACGGTTTTTGCTGTGAAAGAATCATAATTCCTCCTGACTATCACCCTATCTGGAAGCGCCCTGTTTCCGTCCCTTTCGGCGTGACGAAGTGGATGGAGCAGGCGAGACACGGGTCGAATGAGCGAATGATGCGCACCACTTCAAACGGATTCTTTTCATCCTTGACTTTGGTACCGATAAGCGCTTGCTCGATGGGACCATGGTTACCGTTATCATCCATCGGCGAGACGTTCCAGGTTGTCGGGACAACCGCCTGATAGTTGGCGATTTTCTTATCTTTAATTTCAATCCAGTGCCCCAGCGCGCCGCGGGAAGCATCGGTCAAGCCCATGCCCATGCCGGTATCGGGAATCTGATAATCGGCATAAACCGGGTCGCCGGGCTTGAGCGCCAACGTCCACTGCTCCAGGGAATCGGCGATAAACTTGGCGGAAAGCGCCCGCGACAGGTGCCGTCCCAGTACCGAGAAAAGCACATCAGGCTTCGCTTTCAGCATGCCCAGCGCTCCGTCCACCAGTGCCTTCAAGCGGGGTTCGCCGCGGGCATAAGTGACCAGCACCCGCGCCAGCGGACCAACTTCATAAACTTTGCTATCGTAGCGAGGGGCTTTCGCCCAGGTGTAGGCGCCGGCTTTACCCGGCTGCGGCTTGGTCTCGCCCTGCGATGGATGCCTGCCGGTGGAAGCGTCTTCATACCAGGAATGTTTCACGTATTCCGCAATCTTGTTCGTGTCCAGGTCGTTCACTTTCAAATCGGCTGAGATAGTGCCTTGCTTAAACAGCCGGTTGCGTTTTGTATAGTCTGCAACGTTGCCTTCGAGGTCGTAACTGCCGTAAGCCAGCAGGTTCTTACATCCCGCGCCGATGCCGAAGTAGTCCGGATATGCGCCGGCGACTGCCACTACATCCGGTATATAAACGTTATCGATAAAGTCACGGAGAATTTTCAGTTTGCCGAGGAAAGCCATGATTTTATCAGTGGTGGGCTGACTGGTGACGCCGCCGGGAATCACGCCGACGCTGTGCGGTATCTTACCGCTCCAGATACTGACCATTTCGTGACCGATACGGCGGATTTCCAGAGCTTTCACATAATGAGCTACCGCTTGCTGGTTAACCTCCGGCGGCAGACGGTAATCGCCTTCGTAGCGCGGGAAAAACGGTCCCAGTTCGCCGCGGGTGATGAAATCTTTTACGGAATTCAACTCGCTGTTATTGCCCTCATATTTGGCGACATCGGCGACGTTGACGTAGTCCAGCGCCGTCAGATGATAGAAGTGCAGGCAATGGTCCTGTGCCATGTGCGCGCCCTGGATAAGGTTGCGGATGATGCGGGCGTTATCCGGAATTTTATCAGCGATACCGAAGGCGCTGTCCAGAGCCAGCGCCGCCGCAATGCCATGCGATTGCGGGCAGACGCCGCAAATCCTCTGTGCGATAATCTGGGCATCACGCGGGTCTCTGCCGCGCAGCATGATTTCCAGACCCCGGAACAGGTTGCCGGTCGCCCGGGCATCTTTGACGACACCGCTTTCGACGGTGACTTCTATTTTAAGGTGACCTTCAATCCGCGTCACCGGGTCGATGACTAGCTTGCCCATTACTTTGCCTCCTTACCCGCCGCCCAGTATGCGCCGATTTGCGGCAATTCGACATCAACCAGCTTCTGATAGAAGGGTGATGTACTGTCCGGGAATTCCGGCTGGGTACAGCCGTTGCAGGGCGCTCCTGCGCCAATCACCCAGTTGGTGCCGCTGTTCCAGTGTCTCGTCGGGCAATCGGCATAGGTTATGGGTCCCTTGCAGCCGAGTTCATATAAGCAGCCCTCCTCGCCGGGCTTCTTGGCGAATTTGCCTTCGTCGAAATAGGCGCGGCGCGGGCAGTTTTCATGAATCAGTTTACCGTAGAAAAGCTTCGGGCGGAGGAATTCATCCAGAGCTTCCGCGGCAGGCATACCATGAAGCACAACATCAGAGACAGTGCCGATGAACCAGTCCGGATGCGGTGGACAGCCGGGTACGTTTATCAGCGGTTTATCGATACCTTTATTTTCCAAAAATTGTCTCACCGAAACACTACCTGACGGATTGGGCTTCGCCGCGGCAATTCCGCCGAAAGAAGCGCATGTGCCGATGGCGATAATTGCCATAGCTGATTGGGCAAGCTCCGCAACCCTCTGCGCCATGCTGACCGGTTTTCCGTTGCGTTCGCCGAGCATGCCGTAGCCTTCGTTAATCGGGACCGCGCCATCGACTACCAGAACGTACCCATCCTTTTTTTCTCTGGCAGTGTCCTCAAGCGCCTTGATGGCGATTTCTCCCGACGCTGCCATGATTACCGGATGAAAGCGCAGGTTGATATGCACGCCGGGAACAAGCTGATCGATGAGGACATCTTTAATAGTAGGACTGAGGGTATTGAGCATTGATACCGCGCAACCGCTGCACGCGGCCGCTTGCAGGAAAACCACCGGAAGTTCTTTAACCAAAGAGCCACCTCCTTGTGAGATTTGCGGGATTCCCCCATTAGAAATTTTATTGATGTAATATAGTACGCCCATTCACATTATAGAGTCAAGACCTCGGCGGCTATTGACAGAAATAAGATTT
>JAQTVW010000048.1 GCA_028706655.1 Dehalococcoidales bacterium
AATAGTAGGACTGAGGGTATTGAGCATTGATACCGCGCAACCGCTGCACGCGGCCGCTTGCAGGAAAACCACCGGAAGTTCTTTAACCAAAGAGCCACCTCCTTGTGAGATTTGCGGGATTCCCCCCATTAGAAATTTTATTGATGTAATATAGTACGCCCATTCACATTATAGAGTCAAGACCTCGGCGGCTATTGACAGAAATAAGATTTTAAGTCTATCATCGGTTACGTACTCCCTTATAAGCAAAATCAAATTATCAAAGGAGGAGTCTGTATTATGTCATTGGAACAGGAACGTACCCAGGCGGTATTGAAAACTGCGATCAAAATGGAAATAGATGGTAAGGAATTCTACCAGAAAGCAAGCAAGAAAAGCTCCAGCGAACTGGGTAAAACATTGCTCGCTCAGCTTGCCGGCGAAGAAGACATTCACCGCAAGAAGTTCGAGAAAATCTTCGATGCCATCGCCGGACAACAGGACTGGCCCAAAACAGATTATCAACCGGATGGCGGTAAGGCATTAAGGACCGTATTCGCCAAAGCCACCGAGAAATTGGCGACCAGCAAGGCGGCACAAACTGAATTGGACGCCGTGCAGACCGCCGTCAAGATGGAAGCCCGCACCTACGACTACTATTCGATACAGAGCAAGAACGCCGCCTCGGCTCCCGAAAAGGAATTTTACGATGCGCTCATCGCACAGGAGCACGAGCACCAGCTTGTCCTTCTCGATTATTACGAGTATCTAAAGGACCCCGGCTCATGGTTTGTCAAGCAGGAACACCCTTCCATCGATGGCGGCTAAAATAATACCGAGGTGACATATGCTGGAAATTCAGAATTTAAGTGTGGCGGTGGAGGACAAGGAAATCCTCCATTCCGTCAACCTTACGGTCGGCGACGGTGAAACACACGTGCTTTTCGGTCCTAACGGCGCCGGTAAGAGCACCCTGCTCATGACGGTCATGGGCTTTCCGAAATACCGGGTTACCGGCGGGAAAGTTATCCTCGATGGTAAGGACATCACGAGCCTGCCGGTGGACGAACGGGCGCGTTTGGGTATCGGCATATCTTTCCAGCGCCCGCCCGTCGTGCGCGGGGTGAAGACGCGCGAAATGCTCGCCGCCTGCCTGAAAGATAACGGCGACGGTGAGGTTATCACCAAACTGGCAGCCAAAGCCGACCTCGCCGATTTTCTGGACCGGGACATCAACTACGGATTTTCCGGCGGCGAAATCAAGCGCTCCGAGTTAATGCAGCTCATGGCACAGCGTCCTCATCTTGTCCTGCTTGATGAGCCGGAGTCCGGCGTCGACCTGGTCAATATCGCCCTCATCGGGCAGATGATGAACGACCTGCTCCAGAAAGACTGCCCGATACGGCAAAGACAGTGCATGGGTCTCATTATCACGCACACCGGGCATATTTTGAACTACGTCAACGCCCGCACCGGCTACGTCATGATTGACGGTAAAATCGGCTGCGGCGGCGATCCTCATGAAATCCTCGCTACTGTCAAAGAGAAGGGCTACGAGGAATGCGTTAGTTGCCTGTTGAAACGAACTTCCGATGGAAAGGTATGTTAATGACGAATACCCCTGATACGGCAAAGAAAAAGGCGCAAGCCGCCGCTGATAAAAAAGCGGCTTACGGTTCGGATATCGACCTGACTAAATATGTGGGAGAAGCCGAACCTGCTCCCTATCAGTCCGACCCTTCGCAACTGTCCGAACAAGCTAAAGCACAGATGCTGCAAGCCGGCGTCATACTGGATGATACCAGCCAGCGTTCGGGGACGTATATCCAGATGGACAACGCTCCGATCCACAGCTCCATCCGGCAGGAAGGCATTGAGGTCATGCCGGTCAGCCAGGCGCGGGAAAAGTTCGATAAGTTTGTCGATTACTGGTGGCGCGCCGTTGCCGTGGACACCGATAAATATACCGCCGGCGTCGAAACCGGCCAATATGACGGCTACTTTATCCGCGCTCTGCCGGGCTATAAGACCGAGCTTCCGGTACAGGCGTGTCTCTACCTGTCCAAAGCGCGGCTGGCACAGAAGGTGCACAATATCATCATTGCCGAGGAAGGTTCGGAGCTGCACATTATCACCGGCTGCACCACTGCCCTGCACGAAGACCCCGGCATCCACATGGGCGTCTCCGAGTTTTATATCAAGAAGGGCGCTAAAGTAACTTTCACTATGATTCACAGCTGGAGCCCGGAAATTGCCGTGCGCCCGCGCACCGGCGTCATTATTGAAGACAACGGGCTGTTCCTCAGCAATTATGTATTGATGAAACCGGTCAATTCACTCCAGATGAACCCCTCTGCCAGATGCATCGGGGAAAATGCCACCGTTCGCTTCAACAGCGTACTGGTCGCCCTGCCCGGCACATCGCTGGACGTCGGCTCGCGGGTGTTTCTGGACGCTCCTAAAGCAAAGACCGAAATCATTTCCCGCGCTATCACGACCGGCGGCTACATCACCGCACGCGGCTATATTGAAGGCAACGCCCCGGAGGTTAAAGGTCACCTGGAATGCCGCGGTCTCATCCTGGACGGCAACGGCATCATCTACGCTATCCCCGAGTTGAAAGGCACGCTCGCCGGCATCGACCTGTCCCATGAAGCTGCTGTAGGCAAGATAGCCGAGGAAGAGGTGGAGTACCTCATGGCGCGCGGACTGACCCGCCTGGAAGCCGCCGCTACCATCGTGAGAGGTTTCCTGCATGTCGATATCGCCGGTCTGCCCGCAATGCTCGCCACCGAACTGCAGCATGCCATCGATACCAGCGAAAAGGATGTTATGTAAATCCGATGAAGATCATCGGACTGACCGGCGGCATCGGCACCGGGAAAAGCACTGTTTCTCAGATGCTTGCCGACCTGGGCGCGAAGATAATCGATACCGATAAGCTGGGACATAAAGCACTCCAGCCTGGCGGTAAAGCATATCAGGAGGTTTTAAATTATTTCGGGAAACAGGTGCTGGCTTCGGACGCCACCATCGACCGCCGGAAGCTCGGCGAAGTGGTCTTTGCCCGTCCCGAAGCCCGTAAGAAGCTGGAAGACATCCTGCACCCGCTGATTTTCAGTATGGTAAAAGAACAGCTTGAACAGTACCGCAAAGACGGCATGGCAGTCACTGTCGTGGAAGTGCCGCTGCTGGTGGAAGCCGGCTGGAAGCCTCTAGTAGACGAGGTCTGGGTAACCATCGCTCCCAAAACAGTTGTTTTGAAGCGATTAAAAGAGCGCGCCGGTATGTCCGAGACAGAAGCGGAGTCCCGCATCCGCACGCAGCTTTCCAATGAAGAACGCCTCAAGCACGCTGACGTGGTAATCGATACCGACTGTACTTTAGATGAACTGAGATCCAAGATAGAAAAACTCTGGCATGAGAGAGTTTCTTGAGCGGCAATACAATACGGATTGTTACTGCCGAAGCCGTAAGAGCCTTTTGTACTAAAACTATCATTGCGATGGGCGTTTCGCCGGAGCACGCCAATCTTATCGCCGAACATCTGGTGCAGGCTGATTTGCGGGGAATTCACACCCACGGGATTGCCCGTTTACCCGATTATATGGAAGGTTATCAAAACGGCAAGCTGAATCGTGCGCCTTCGGTAAAGATAGTCCATGATGCTCAGGCGACGGCGGTTATAGACGGCGACTGCGGGCTCGGGCTGGTCGTCAGCCACCCTGCGATGGGACTTGCCATCAAAAAGGCTGCCTAGTACGGCATCGGCGCGGTGACCATACGCAACAGCAATCACTTCGGCTTTGCGGCTTACTGGTCGATGCTGGCCTTGCCGCATGATATGATTGGCTACGCTACCACCAATGCCAATCCTACCATGGCGCCATGGGGCGGAACCGTTCTCAAACTGGGCAACAATCCACTTTCTTATGCCATACCGGCGGGACGTCAGTTGCCGATTGTAACGGATATGGCAACCAGCGTGGCGGCATTTGGAAAAATATCACTGGCGGCGCTGGCGGATAAACCGATACCCCGAGGCTGGGCGATGGACAAGCATGGCGAACCCACGACCGATGCCAGGGAAGCTATGGCAGGACTGTTAATGCCGCTCGGGGGTCACAAAGGATATGGATTATCTTTGATTGGCGAGGTGCTCTGCGGGGTGCTTTCCGGCGGCAATTTCGCCGCCCGCGCTTCCAGACCATCACCGGATTCGCCGGCGGAAACGAGCGGCTGCCATTTCTTCATGGCGATAGATGTTAAGCACTTCATGCCAATTGATGAATTCAAGAGTCGAGTAGATAGACTGGTGCTGAAAATGAAAGACGCGCCTCTTGCTCCCGGATGCGACCGGATTTATCTGCCCGGCGAGATTGAATTCGAGACGCAGAAAAATAGAAGCAAGGAAGGCATCCTATACCCGAAGGAAATAATTAAACAAATTGAGATACTGGCAGAGCGCCTCAAAATGCCGCTGGAGTTTTAAGTCAGGGTGATGGGTCACTTCTGCCCTATTTGACATCCAGCTACAAGTGCTGGTAAAATTGTAATTCGGAGGTACAGGACGATTTACGCGATAATTGAAACTGGCGGGAAACAGTATAAAGTAACTCCCGGCGAAACCATCCAGGTCGACCGCATGGAAGTCGACAAGATTAAACCTGTTGAGCTTGACCGCGTGCTGTTCATCGGTGACGGCGACAAAGTCACTACGGGTACCCCCATTATCGAAGGCGCCAGAGTCATTGCGACCTGGCAGTCTGATGGACGCGGCCCTAAAGTCACCGCCTTTAAATACAAGGCAAAGACGCGCTACCATCGCAAGCTGGGTCATCACCAGCTTTTCACCAAACTAACTGTCGATAAGATTCTCATGCCCGGTGAAATATTGGAAGCTCCCAAAGCCACCCGGACCCGCCGGACGAAAAAAGCGGTAGCTGTCGAAGCTCCCGCAGAAACACCAAAAGAGGTAACTTCAGATGGCGCATAAGAAAGGCGGCGGCACCAGCCGCAACGGTCGCGATAGTAAACCCAAGATGCTCGGCGTCAAGGTCTTCGCCGGGGAAAAGGTCACCGCAGGCTCGATTATCGTACGCCAGCGCGGCACCAAAATCCATGCAGGTAACAATGTCGGCGTGGGCAGAGACCATACCCTTTTCGCTTTGATTGAAGGCGTGGTCAAATACGAACCCGCAACCAAGACACAAAGGAAGGTCAGCGTTTACGCTGAGTAACAGATATGAAAGACAAGATTCATCCCAAGTACTATACCGATGCCAAGGTCATGTGCGCCTGCGGCAACACTTTTACCACCGGCTCCACCAAGAAAGTGCTCAAAGTAGAGCTTTGCAATAAATGCCACCCGTTCTTCACCGGGCAGCGCCGCGTCATCGATACCGCCGGACGCGTCGAACGGTTCAAGAAGCGCTACAAGATGGAGCAATAGCCAATAGTTTAACGGAGACATGGGGAGCGGGCTTCAAAATCCGCTCCTTTTTTCTTTATGGCGAAGAAATTTAACTACGGCGGACAGGCAGTTATCGAAGGCGTCATGATGCGCGGGCGCAAAGCGGTAGTTACTGCGGTGCGCCGCCCGGACGGCGATTTGACGATGGATGTCCGCACTGTGTCCTCAGTCTACAACGGCTGGATGCGCCGCACGCCCCTGCTGAGAGGCATCATCGTATTGATTGAATCGATGGTGCTGGGCACGAAAAGCCTGCTCTATTCCGCCAATGTTTCCCTCGAAGAAGAGGAGGAGCAGCTCACCGGCAAATCGGTCTGGGGCATGATGTTCGTCGCGGCGGCGATTGCCGTGGGTCTTTTCTTTATCGCCCCGCTGTTTCTCACCCGGCTGGCAAATCCGTGGCTCGGTTCTTCGCTGGCTTTCAATGCCGTCGAAGGAGTGGTACGCCTGGCGATTTTCGTGGGCTATCTCAAGGTAATGTCGCTACTGCCGGATATCAAGCGGGTTTTCACCTATCACGGCGCCGAACACAAGACAGTCAACGCTTATGAGGCAAACGTTCCCCTCGATTTAGAATCCGTCAGGAGATACAGCACGGCTCATGTGCGCTGCGGCACCAGCTTTCTCTTTGTCGTGCTGATGATTGCCATCGTGGTCTTTGCTTTTGTCGGCAAGCCGGGCATCTGGATTATGATAGCCTCGCGCGTGGTGCTGATTCCGGTGATTGCCGCACTCGGCTACGAAGCTACCCAGTACGGCGCGCGTCACAGAAACAACTGGCTGATTCGCATCCTGCTAGCGCCGGGCTTATGGCTGCAATCGCTCACCACCGGCGAACCGAACGACCGCCAACTGGAAGTAGCGATTACCGCGCTGAAGAAAGCCGTCGAGCTCGACCAGGCGGAAGAGACTCCGGTATCTGCCTGATTATTTCTCGAATTGACGGAAGAAGCAGGTCCGGTTCCCCGTGTGACACACCGGTCCCATCGGCTTGCCTTTAATCAGGATAGTGTCGCCATCACAGTCTATCCAGACGGATTGCACGATGATACGGTTCCCCGATGTCGCTCCTTTGTGCCAAAGCTCCTGCCGGCTGCGGCTGTAGAACCAGGCTTCACCACTGGAGAGGGTGCGGCGCAGGGCTTCTTCATTCATATAGGCGAGCATCAGCACATCGCCGGTCTCCGCATCCTGGGCAACTGCGGGCACCAGTCCCCGGCTATCGAACTTAACTTCACTGATTAATGATTTCTTGTTTTCCATATTTACGCATGGTCCAATTCGTTTATTGCCTGTTTCAGATTCAGGTCTCCGGTATAGAGCGCCTTCCCTACGATAGCACCCTCCGCCCCCAGCTTTTTCAGCATTTTGAGGTGCTGTAAAGAAGAGATGCCGCCGGAGGCAATTATCGGGATTCTCAGATTATCTATCATCCCCGCGATTTCCGCAAAATTGGGCTCGGTGAGCGTGCCGTCGCGATTGATATCGGTATAGATGAAACGGCGCACGCCCAGCTTTATCATCGACCGGGCGAAGTCGACGGCGTTCAACTCGGTGCCCTGCCGCCAGCCGCGGGTCGCCACCTTACCATGGAGCGCGTCCACACCCACAATGACAGACTCCCGGAAATTCCGGCAGGCATCCTGGACAAGCGTGGGATTTTCCACTGCTGCCGTTCCCAGGATAACTCTATCAATGCCGGCTTTCAGCACTTTCTCGACAGCAGCGATATCGCGGATGCCGCCGCCCAGTTCCGCCGGTATCAGCAGTCCGCTCGCAATCTGCTGGATTACTTCGAAATTGGTGAGTTCGCCCGTCCGGGCGCCGTCCAGATCGACGATATGGATGCGGGGCGCCCCCATCGATTGCCATTTCAGGGCGACATCCAGAGGATCATCGGAAAAGACGGTCTCTTTGCTGTAATCTCCCTGGTAGAGACGGACGCACCTGCCGCCCCGGATATCAATTGCGGGAATTATTTCGATTGTCCTGTCCTCGCTTTGGATGTTTTATGAAACAACGGAGTAATTATAACATTGGTGGGCGTCTTGAAGCCAATTGGTTTTTAGCTGGCTGGCCACTCAGTAAGGATTCCGAACCTTTCGTCTGGGAGACGATAAGCGTGAAAGGAGAGTTCAACTCCACATCGACGATTTTCCCTTTCCGAATCCTTACCTGTTTGAATACGGTTTCGCAGAGCAAGCGACGAACCTCATTATCACCTTTTTCGAAGACTGAGTCAAGTTTATTGGCTAATTGAAGACCCACTTCGAAATCAGCTCTGACTAATCCCCTGTGTGATTCTATAGTGTCCACCAGGTATTTGAGATTGGTTCTTTCGGCTTGGATACGCACGCGTCGCTCTTTAAAATCTTCTTTTGATATTTCTTCCTCCAAAAACAATTCCTGAAGGTTCTTTTCCATTCGTTCCAGCTTTACTAATCTTTGTTTCGCTTGTTCCCATTCCCCGTTGTCACCGACTTCAGAAGCAAACCATTTGTGCATCTGGGTTTCCAAGGCCGCTTTCTGGTCATCGGTGATGGTTATGTCTCTCATTGCATCGAAAAGCTGTTTATCAATATCGCGGGTATTATAGAAAATCTGACGCCCATCGACTTTACCCTTGGTGCGATAATAGCTTATCCTCTTTTTCGGGTGAGTCTCCACAAAACAAGGCGTATTCGTATCTTCGGAATACAGCATTCCCTGCAGGAGATATTTATGGCGCTGGGTGCGCTGCTTATAGTTATCATGAGACCTCAACACCTCCTGTACTCTGCTGAAGGTGTCTTCGTCGGTAAGCGCTATTTGGTTGCCTTTGGTCGGCATATCGCCATTTTTCAGCCACGTTTCTCCGAGGTAGAAGCGGTTGTGGAAAATACTGCTCCATATACCCACCGCGATGCGGTTGCCTTTGCGGCTCCGGTGCCCCAAAGAATATACTTGATTCGCCCATTCTTTGAGCGTCCAGCTTCCGGTAGCCATCTCCTGGAATGCCTTTGTGACCAAAGGTCCGAGTTGAGGATCGATCTCAACCCAGGCTGAAGTTTTATCATGCACATTTAAATAACCGGGCGGTGCCAATTTCGGCCATCCGCCTTTCTCCACCTTTTCCTTCATGCCTTTTCTGGCTTCGACAGCCAGGTTCTTGGAATACCAGGTACTGATAATCTGCATCATCCTCCGACCGATATATCCAGCCGGAGTCGAAGCATCTCCAGGCTCGCTCACACTGTCGAGTGTTATTCCCAGTTCTTCCAATTCCTTTTCGTACACGACGAAGTCGTAATCATTACGGGCGAAGCGGTCGAATTTATGCACCAGGATAATATCAAACTCCTTCGCGCGAGCGGCGACAATCATCTTTTGGAACTCATGGCGTTTGTCGGTGCGGGCGCTCTCACCGGCATCGATGTATTCTTTAACAACCTCCCAGCCAAGTCCCTGGGCATGGTAACGGCACCGCGCAATTTGGAAAGGGATCGACAGGTCTCTCTCTGCCTGCTCTTCAGTTGAAACGCGGGCGTAAATACAGCACTTCACACCGCTAACAGATATCTTCTTAGTCATAGCATCCCTCCGGGCATTCCTCTGGTTTAATCATGCGATTGCCAGCGCTCCCGTTCCCTATCTGTCGCAAATTTGTTGAGTCGCAACGAAACCAGTTCTTCCGGTACTCCAAAATATTCGGCGATTTCCCAGGTCTTCAAATCATCAAGCTTTTCCAGTTCTATCTCCGGCATCAGCACATGAGCGGCAAACTCATCGGCCTCTCTTTCCTGTCTCGCCACACTGGTTTCCTGCCAATCCCGAAACCAAAGCTGATTGCCACAATGAAGAAGATGATGCCCCAGGGCATGAGCGGCCAGGTATCTTTGTTCTTTATGGTCAAGACCTGCGGCGACCGCAATCCAACGTCCTTGCTTTACTTCTTTTACCGGGGAAAGGAAAGGCCATTCAATCAATTCACAGCCGGCTTCGGTCACCAGCCGTTCGATATCCAGAGGAAAGTTAAGTCCGGGATGACCGCGAACCAGTTCCTTCGCCTTTTTTACAGTCTGATTGTCCATTTCCGCACCTCTCAAAACTCACGCGCATTCTACTTACTCCGCTTTTTCTCTTCCAGCTCTCTGCGTAATTTCCGCCTCTCTTCATCCAGAGTGAAGCGGATAAAGGCTTTTACCCGCTCCTTAGGCTCACCCTCAAGTAAGCTATCTACCTGACGAAACATCAATTCCAACTCGGCGTCTTTCATGTCGAGGTCGTCGACCCGGTCCCACGGATACTTGTTCAGAGTACCGGTAATAGCGGCATAGATATCCGCAATACTTAACTCCAGAGCACGCGACAGTCCGGCGATAACATCAGGTGAAGGTTGCAGGTTCCGGCCGTTTTCGATAGCGGTGACGTTTTCCAGACTGGTGCCGGCAAGTTTACCAAGCTCTCCCTGGGTTAATGATCCGAGACGTTGCCTTGCTTCCCTGATAAGCTTTGCCAGGGTTATTGGCATAAATATTCTCCCTCATGATTTCATCAAGATATGGTAATGATATCACCATTAATCAGGCGTGTCAATAGACTTTTGTCGCCATATTCCGGAGGGTCGAATTAACCGTATCTGAATACGTTTTAACGTTCATGCTGGGTAATATAATGACGACAATAGGCTATTGACAGCATTAAATCGCCACAGTAATATGATTACTATTCTACCCTTTGGAGGACGACATGAAAAAAGGAAGGCCCAACACTCTAGGCAAGAATAAGGTATCGATTCGAGTATTGTTTTCCCAGTCCGATTACGAGGAGCTTCAGAAAATAGCTTCTAACGAGAGAACCGATGTCGGTACGCTGGTCAGGCGCGCCGTCGCCCGCTATTTTTTTATACCAGGAAATGGTAATACCAATAACATAACACAATAATGAGAATACATTATGAGGAAAAATGGCAGGACGATTTGTGTTAGAAACGGGATTACCTACCGAATGGCGCCCTTTGACAGTCAACAGGCGGTAGACCAAAGGCTGAGGAACATCATCAAGCTGGCCATCGAGATCGGGCGGAGAGAAGAATCACTAAGCAATCATAGCGAAAAAGGATCGGGAAATATCAAAGGAGGAAAAAATGTCACCGATAAAGGGAATATCCGAGGTCATCAGGCTGCCCCGGCTGGGCAAGATCAGGCTGGGCATCAAAAAGGAGAATGAGGAATGTGTTTCTTATCCGGTACCCACCGACTACTTCGTTTGCCCGGATGAGGTAAAGAAGATCTTCGGTGAAAAGCCGAAAGAGCTGCGCATCATGTTCCCCACCGAGAATGGTGAGCAATGGGCCAGCCAGTACCTGAGGTGCTATTCGGCATCACGGGGTTTAATCTGCCGAGGTGACGGCGAGACTGCCCTTTCCCGAATTACACCAAAGCTTGGCCAGAGCATATTACCCTCGGGTTTGGAAGAGGTTGACTGTAATCCGCTTAATTGCGCCTATTACAAAAAGGGTCAGTGCCGAAGGGTGATGAATCTACAGTTCCTGCTGCCTGACTGTCCCGGTTTCGGTGTCTATCAATTGGATACCACATCCTTCCATTCTATGAAGAATATCAATTCGGCGTTGACCTTCATCCGGGGAGTCTGCCAGAGGGTCTCGATGATACCACTATCCTTGCAACTGGTAGAACAGGAGGTACAACCGGAAGGCTGGTGCAAGACGGCGCACGTGTTAAGGCTTACGTGTTCTCATTCTCTGACCGAGATTCAGAGATATGCCCAGATTCCGCCAGGGCAGGCGCTGTTGTTACCGCCGCCCGATAGTGAAGCTCCTGACGACCTGTTCCCCGAGGAAACATCCGGAAACACCGACACGGGAACTATTCAGGACAAAGAGAAAAAGCGCCTTGAGCTCTGGACCAGAATCAAGAGCAAAATCTGGCATTTCGATATCCAGAATGCTCAGATCGCCAACTGGTTTGCAAAGAATACTAATTTAACGGTAGGACTTCCCGACTTCGAGCCGCCGGTACCACCAGCCAAGTTCAGCGTTGCCGTACTGTCTCTTTTTTGCGATTCCATCGATCGCTACGCCGGACGTTAATGAATCCAGTTTCACTGAGGCAAAAGAATGCAGAATGAAAATACCGCCAAGCCCGTTTATTCCGAAGCTATCCCGGAGCTTTTGGCGGAACATTTTCGCCATCTGCGTGAAGGAAGCGGTGTCAGCGATGAGGTAATCAAAGAAAGAGGCTACCGCAGCATCCTCAATAAGGGCGACCTGGAGAAACACGGCTTCTTATCTTCGCAGCGGCGGGCGCCGGGTCTTCTGATACCTTTATGGGGCGTCGATGGCGGTCAGGTCGGTTGCCAGTACCGTCCGGATAATCCCCGTTCCGACTCACGGCAACGGCCGGTAAAATACGAGTCTCCGGTAGGTTCTTCCAATCACCTGGATTGCCCGCCCCGCTGTCGTCCTATGCTCGGCGACCCCAAAACACCCTTGTGGATTACCGAAGGCTCCAAGAAGGCGGACGCCCTGGCCTCGCACGGCGCTTGTGCCATTTCACTCACCGGAGTCTGGGGTTTCAAGAGCAAGAACGAGTTCGGCGGCATCATTATTCTTTCCGATTGGGACCGTATCGCCATCAAAGACCGTTTGGTCTATCTCGCCTTCGACTCCGATGTTATCTCCAAGGATTTGGTACGCAAAGCCCTGGAACACCTGGGCGAGCATCTCAGCCGTAAAGGTGCCGGTATCCTGGTGATCTATCTTCCCCAGGACGGTAATAAGAAAGTTGGGATTGATGATTACCTGCTCAATCATTCGTTGGAAGATGCGCGAAAGCTGGCGACTGATTTCAAACGTGATGATACTGAAAGCCGAGAACGGTTTGTCCCGGGCTTTGTCCTGTATGACGGCACGATCGGCGAGATGGTGGTCAGCAAAGAGGATGAACGCGCCTTTATCATCATTGTCAACGGAGTGGTGCGCAAGGTCTTCCGCTATGAGACGCCGAAGGTGATTTATCTCCCTACCGAAGATCCCCTGATTGGAGAAGTGGTGCACTTTGCTTCGACCGCGACTCCTTATGGTTCGCAGGCAAATTTGTTCAGCGAGATCCGGAGCTTCATCCACCGCTACCTGGAAATACCGGCTGACTTCGAAGAAATAGCCTCACTCTATGTGATCCTCACCTGGGTCTATGAGTTTGCTCCTTCCATACCCTACCTTCGCGTCATCGGCGATTGGGGCACCGGCAAGACCCGCTTTCTCCAGGTCGTGGGCAGCGTCTGCTTCCGGCCGACGTTCGCTTCGGGAGCGACCACGCCGGCACCCATCTTCCGCATTTTAGAACAATTCCGGGGAACGCTGGTACTGGATGAAGCGGATTTCAAAGACTCTTCATCCTGGTCGGAAATGGTCAAGCTCCTTAACAACGGCTATCGGCCGGGCATGCCGGTTTTAAGAGCGGATAAAGAGAACGGCAAATGGTTCCCGCGGAGCTACCAGGTATTCGGTCCGAAGCTGATTGCGACCCGTTTCCCTTTCCAGGATGAGGCTCTGGAGAGCCGGTGTCTTACCTCCGAGATGATGCCGCTGACCCGGGATGACATTCCAAGGGTATTCCCGCCCTCGTTTGAACGGGAGATCGATGAGCTGAGAGCGAAGCTGCTCAGCTTCCGGCTGGACAACCTTCTCCGGCTCAAGGGAAAGACCTTCGGCAACGAACTGCTGGAGCCTAATCTGCAACCCCGTCTTCAGGAGATCCTCATCCCGCTCAAGGCAATGCTCAACGGCGACCGTACCATGGTTGAAGCCCTGACCGGTTTTGTACACCGGCTGCAGGATACCCTTTTCGGCAGGAGGCGAGAAAGCGCCGCCGGCCGGGTACTGGAAGCGCTCACCGAACTGCATGAAGAAGGCGTCGACCTGACGGCGGACGCTGTCGCTCATAAAGCCAACGAGATTGGCGAGGAAGGCGAGGTATTAAACGCCGAAAAAGTCGGACGACTGACCAAGAAGCTGGGTCTTACCAAGGAAAG
>JAQTVW010000129.1 GCA_028706655.1 Dehalococcoidales bacterium
TCCATAATAGCCACTGGAGTTAAAGCGCCAGTTCTGCCAATTTGTATTTGAATATCCAATATTTTTGTAGTGGCTTCACGAGCGGAAAATTTATAAGCAATAGCGGCGCGAGGAGCTTTACCGATGATTCCAGCTTTTTTAAAATCAAATTCGGAATTAAGAATAACGACAATACCATCTATTTCGTAAGGCAGAGATTCGCGTAAAGCATCAATTTTTTTATGAAAATTTAAAACCTCAACCAAATTTTTAATTGGTTTGTTGTGAAGATTAATTTTAAAACCCAATGATTTAAGAATAAAATGCTCTTCTTCATGGGTGGTTTGACCAAAATCTGTAATCAAAGAATAAGCAAAAAAATCTAAATTTCTATTGGCTGTAATTTTAGGATCTAGTTGTCGGATAGAGCCAGCAGCCACATTTCTAGGATTAGCATACATTTTTTCTCCGGATTTTTCTTGTTCTTTATTAAGCCTTTCAAAATCTTTTTTATTGAGAAAAACCTCTCCTCTGATAATGATATTTTTAGGAAAATTATTTTTTATTTTTTCAACTATTTTGTTTAAACCCGCTTTTTCGATGTTTTTAATTATTTCATCTGTTTCTAGTAAGCGTAGCGGAATAGATTGCACGGTTTTTAAGTTTTGGGTGACATCTTCACCAATTTTTCCGTCTCCTCTAGTAGAACCAAGATTAAAAGTGCCATTTTTGTATTCTAATTCTATAGCCAACCCATCAATTTTTAATTCACAATAATATTTATCTTTTATGTTTTCTAGATTATTATCTAAAAAATCAGTGTATCTTTTTTCCCACTCATACATTTCTTGTTCGGAAAAAGCATCATTAAAAGATACCATTGGGGTAGCATGATAAACCTTTTTAAATTCTTTTAATGGTTCACCACCGACGCGTTGAGAGGGGGAGTCAGGGGTGATTAAATCAGGAAATTTATATTCTAACTCTTCTAATTCATTTTTTAAACAATCAAAAATAGCATCGGAAACATCCGGTTTATCTAAAACATGGTAAAGATAGCGGTGATAATTAATTTCTTTTTTTAATTTTTCAATCCGCTCTTTGGCTTCTTCGTGATTCATATTTAAAAACTTACTTCTATGGCTCGGTTGACTCTACCGCTATTTCCGCTAGACCTGATATATCCTGCACCACTATCATTTTCATAAGTAGTATTATTAGTCATGACTGGCATATCAGTATTGCCTTTATTAGCTTTAAATAATTGCCACTCAATTCCAGATTCTGCTGCGTATAAAGCTTTAACTGATTCATTAGTATTAACCATAGCGCGTAATTCATAAAGAACCATTCCGCCCAAGGCGATGGATAAAGCAAAAGTACTCATTAAAACTAAAACAGTAATAAGAAGAACCTGCCCGTTTTGTTTATTTTTGAAAGAAAACAAAGACATGGATTTATTTAGTTTATAAGATATTTATATAACGTTTGTTTCTAGGTTTCTTGGACTGATAGTCGTTTGTAAATTGCTAATTATTTCTTGACTACTAAATTTACTGGCGATTTTTAGTCTAATAGTTATTTGTATTTGTTCGTTATCATATCTTTTTTCGCCATCTAAAATAAAAATCATATTTTCAATTCTAATGCTTTGAGCAGTAACTGGTTCAAATTCTCCTCCTCCCACAGAACGTTCAACGGTTTTATTATTTAAACGATAAACTACCGCTTCATCTCTATAATTCAAAAAGCTTAATTGGTCTTCTAGAGGGGAAAAAAAGTTAGTGCCCATTCTCATATCACGTGCCATCATTTCCAAAGCATAAGCTAAATTATCATTAGCATTAAGAATAGCAATAGTTTGACGTTGACTTCTTAAGCCAGTTAAAAAGGCAGCAGAAGTAACAGCCATAATAATAGTAAAAAGACCAATGGAAATTAGAACTTCTGGCATAGTGAAGCCTCGCATTATTTTATTTTTTGTTTTGCTTGTCCCCTGAAGCTTTAGCGAAAGAGGGTTGTTTATATTATTTTTCATTATTATTTTATACTTTGTACTTAAGATTTTACATTCTTTTAAAGCCAATTAAATAAATGGTCTTCAGCTACTGTTTCAAAATTCTTTCCACCTTTAGCCGACCAAGTAATAATTGATTTAACGCGTAATTCATTAGCATTAATAAGAGTTAATTCTATTTTTCTGTAAAAAAAGGTCGCATCTCCTTGAAGATAGTTATACCCTATTGTTTCATCAAAAAGCAGTGGTTGTTCTGTATAAAGATTTAATTCATCATCAGTATAATCCATTTGATACACACCATCTTCTAATCCATTAAGCCAATTTTCATTATTCATCCAATTGTTATCGCGGATATTTCTTGTTAATTCAATTCCTTCTTGAGCTAGATTAGCAGCAATTAATTGATTGGAAGCTAACATAGCAAATCCCATACTACGATTTACTAAAACTAAAAGACCAGTGATTCCAGAAATAATTAAAGTAACCGCAATCATAGATTCAATTAAAGTAAATCCTTTTATGTTATTAGTATTATTTGTATGCATTAGTATAATCGTAGCGAGGGAGTAAAGTAAGAATATCAATTATTACTTTACGACCGAGTAAGAATTATATAGCGAAGTGTATATATTGGTATCGCTTTAATTAAAATGTTGATACTTGGCCAGCGCCACTCATTTTTATTTCTAATTTTGAACCAGTAATTGTTTTAATAGTAACTAGCCCTTCTTTTTCTTCTGATGGGTCAAAAAAGATAATTGGATCAGGTGGTAAGAAAAAAATGCTATCAATGTTTTTATTATCAATAGAAATAGATGTATTCAATTCTATTATTTCCACATCAGTTGTTCCGTCACTCGGTCTAATGTGAGTTGAGGTTTTACAGTCCTTAGCAATATCAGCATAAATAATATAGCGATTAGGAGTAGATGTATCATCAAAGTAAACGCCATAACCACAAGGATGTATTTTTTCACCCTCATCATTAGTAAAAAGGGCAGTAGTCATAGCTAGATTTTTAGCCTGATTGATATCCACTACCATCTTAGCTGCTTGACGTAAAAGATTAGAAGCATTTTCACTGCTTTTTGAATACATAATTAAAATACCACTTAAAAGTGTTAAAACTCCTACTGTTACTAGCATTTCTATAATCGTAAAGCCGGCTGTTTTTTTGCTTCTCATATTTATATTTTAACTCATTTTTGAATAATAAAAAAGACTTTATCCACACTATTCATTGTTTGCTTTATTTTTAAGATGTATAATTAAAGAGTAGAGCTTCATTTTTGGGGTTCCCAAGT
>JAQTVW010000049.1 GCA_028706655.1 Dehalococcoidales bacterium
TACCCTGTCATTCGTTGTATAATGTAGCACAGGGTAACAAATACGTAGCCGGCACCAGCCGGCTGGAGAGGTTATCAGGTGCAAGATGAGGAGAGCCTCGTCAGGCGCGCTAAGGAGCACGACCCGGAGGCCTTAACAAAAATATATGAGGAGAACTTCGATAAAGTTTATCGATATGTTGTTCTCAAAATCGGAGAAAGGACTGAGGCGGAGGACATCACCCAGCAGGTCTTCCTCAGCGCCATCAAGTCATTTTCTTCCTTTAAGTGGCAGGGGGCGCCCGTTTCCGCCTGGTTGTACCGTATTGCCCATAACCAGATTGTGGACTACCTGAGGAGAAAGACGAAAGTGCCGATGGTACAGCTGGATGAATCGCTGGCGAGCGAGGGGGATGACCCCGGGGCGCTGGCAGAGCAAAAAATAGAGATTGAGCAGCTCGGAACGGTAATGAAGAGATTGACCAAGTCGCAGCAGCAGGTGATTTCACTCCGCTTCACCGCGGAGATGTCCATCGCCGAATGCGCCAGGGCGATGGGGAAGAGCGAAGGGGCGATTAAAGCGTTACAGCACAGCGCCATTCAGGCACTGCGCCGGGAGTTGGCGGTAGGGTAGAGAGATGAACAGGGCAAGAGAATTCGATAATATCCTGGATGAATGCCTGGAGCAGATTTTAACCGAAGGTAAGACTGTCGAACAGTGCCTGGCGGGACATCCTGAGATGGCTAACGAATTGCGTCCGCTGCTGGAGACCGCTTACGCTGCCAAACAGGCGACGGCAATCAAGCCCAGCGCGGAATTCCGTGACCGGGCACACCGCCAGTTCCAGACGGCAGTTTACGAAGCGATGGAAAAGCGGGCGCACCGCTCGCTGTTCAACTGGCATCCGCAGTGGGCGACGGTAGCCGCATCGGCGCTTATCGTTGTTTTGCTGGGCGGTGGCGGCACAGTCGCCGCTGCCAGTAACAGTCTGCCTGATGAAGCGCTCTACCCGGTGAAACTGGCTTCGGAACAGGTACGCCTGGTCCTGACGCCGACCGCGATGGGCAAAGCCGGCCTGTATGTCAAACTAACTGATGAACGCGTTGCCGAGATTGCGAAAATGGCAGAAAGAGGCAGTTCCCTGTATGTAGACCAGACCGCCGAACGCTTGAATGGACACCTTTCGGCGATTGTCGCCCTCAATTCACCCCAGGGCGCGGCACCGGTCGCCGTATTGATGGCGCCCACCACCCTGTCGGAAGGCGCAGAAAAATCTCCGGCGGCTCTCCCGAAGCCTGCTGCCGCGGCAAGAGCTCCGGCAAAGGATGCCACTTCTGAGATTACATCTGCGGCTGGCGAATCAAACCTGAACGCGACTGCTGATAACCGGACGGACAGCAAAGAGTTCAACAAACTCGACCGGGAAACCAGGTTGAAGATAATCATCGCCCGGAAGGCAGCGGTAAACCGCGAAGCTCTGGAGAAAGCTCTGGAGAAAGCGCCGGATTCGGCTAAGCCTGCCCTCGAGCGTGCGATTGCGGCATCGGAAGAAGGCTACCGGCACGCCCTGAAATCGCTGGATGAGAAGAAAGACAGAGACAACAACAAAGACGAAGACGACGACTAGCGGATTGCCGATTGCCGCATCTGTCTAATCCAGTTTTCCTCACCTTATACAACGAACCTTCATAAGTAGTTTTAATGTTGCCTGATTACCGTTAAGCAATACCTTAAATTTCTGTCAAATGCTTGCCCGACAACCTAACTTTTATTTGGCTGTTCCGTTATACATAGTGTACGGCAATTTAGAAAGGAGACAAGTCAATGAAAAAAACATGGTTAGCAGTAGTCGGTCTACTGCTGGTACTCCTGGTAACTACCCTGTCCGGCTGCAGTACGGACTCCGGCGTGATCGGTCCCGCCAGCCTGAAAGTGGATGTGGGCAATCAGCAGGAAGGTATTTTCGTCAGCGGCACCGGTAAAATTTCCGCCGCCCCGGATATCGCGATATTGAGCCTGGGCATCGAATCTCAGGAAACGAGTGTCGCGGCTGCCCAGACAAATGCGGCAGCGGCAATGGACAAGGTAATCACCGCTTTGAAAAACGGCGGTGTCGCGGCTAAAGATATCCAGACCCAGTATTTCAATATTCAGAAAGTGACCCGCTGGGATGACAGGGGGCAGACCGAGGTAGTGCTCGGTTATAGAGTGACCAATATCGTGACCGCTAAAATAAGAGCCATGGACAAAATCGGCAGTACGATTGATGCAGTGGCAGCGGCAGGCGGCGACCTGACCCGCGTCAACAGTGTTTCGTTCTCCATCGAAGACCCGACCAACTATCAGAAAGATGCCCGCGCCAAGGCAATGGCGGATGCACAGGCGAAAGCCAAGCAGCTCGCCGACCTCGGCGGCATCAAGCTCGGCAAACCGACCTATGTTTCGGAGAGTTCCTATACACCGGGCCCGATTTACCGCGATGTGAAAATGGCGGTTCCGGCAGCCGGCCAGGGAATAGAGACTTCCATCAGCGCCGGTGAACTGGATGTGATTGTCAACGTGCAGGTAACTTACGCAATAGACTAAAGGGCAATATCACAATAAGACAGGAAATAAATAAAAGGATTTAGGGAGGAGGTAAACAGGAATGTCGCGAAAAATAAAGGTCCTCGTCGGAGTCCTGCTGGGAGTAATCGTGCTGACGCTGGGCAGAACGGCTATCGCCTTCGCCGATGACACGGCTGCCGCGGGAGACAACACCACCCGGCTTTCCATTCTTGACCGGGTAGCCCAGATTCTGAACATCGATAGGCAGACCCTGATTGATGCCTTCAATCAGGCGAAGCAGGAAATGCAGGCAGATAACCAGACGAAGCCGAGAGGTCTGACCGAGGAACAGCGCGAGAGATTGCAGGAAAAGCGGCAGGCGCAGATTGACCGCATGAAGGAAAAGATGGAGCAGATGCGGGAGAGAGCCGCCGAAGCCCGCCTGAAGATGCTGGACAAGGCTGTCGAGAAGGGTGTCATCACCGCGGAAGAGAAACAGCAGATTTTGGACTGGTGGGAAGCCCGTCCCGAAGCGCTGGACAAGCTGACCCCCGGCGCATTCGCCCCCGGACAGGCTAAACCGAAGCAGAATGCTCAGAGACAACAGAAACCAACTATAACTAACACCATGATGCCCCGGCTGGGCAGTATGGCATTCAGATAATTATAAACGGATGCGGCAAAAGCCGCTGACCCACCCGGCGTCCGCCGGGTTTGACATAGAGGGAGCTTCGCCCAGGAGGCTCCCTCTCCTATTTGTGCGGCTTTGAATCAAAATGTCATTCTGAGGAGTGGAACTGGCGGCTAATCAATTTTCCCCACGCCCCGGGATTCTTCGCTTGCGCTCAGAATGACAGTAAATAAAGATACTTTAATACAAAGC
Organism: Dehalococcoidales bacterium; assembly: GCA_028706655.1. Classification (GTDB taxonomy): domain Bacteria; phylum Chloroflexota; class Dehalococcoidia; order Dehalococcoidales; family RBG-16-60-22; genus JAQTQH01. The sequence continues at coordinate 3,410 of JAQTVW010000049.1, forward strand.
CTATTTGTGCTCGGGTTCGGTGTAGCGCTCCCACTCGCTGTAGAGGCAGCCGCAGTACTGTTGGCGGTATAAATCCATCGGCTTGGTGATATGACGGCTGTCCGAGTAGCGCTTGCGCAGGTCGGCGTAGAGGAAGTTGACGCCCTTCTCTTTAGCGATTTTCTCGCCGATTTCTTTAATCAGCTCGTGTTTCTGGTGGGGGCTGATGAGCAGGGTGGTGGTGAAGGACTCGATTCCCATTCGATGGGCTACCTCAGCCGTCCTGGTGAGTCTCATCTCGAAGCAGCAGCGGCAGTGGTCGGTCTCATGTCCCGCCACGCGCCGGAAGTATTCCGGCATCTCGTAGCCTTCACTAACGGTGAACGGCAGACTGATTTCCGGGGCCAGTTTTTTAATGGCTTCGAGGCGGCTCTGGTGCTCCATAAACGGGTGAATGTTGGGATTGTACCAGAAGCCGCTTGCCTGATAGCCCTGCTCCCGCCAGTGTTGCGCAGTATAGGCGGCGCAATGGGCGCAGCAGGTATGAATAAGAACGGAGTTCACAGTAGGCTCGGCTGGTTGTGGTTCTTCTCTTTGTTGTACGGTATACCAAGGTGCTGGTAGGCGAGGGGAGTGGCAAGCCTGCCGCGGGGCGTTCGTTCCAGAAAGCCCAACTGCAATAAATACGGCTCGTAGACATCCATGATGGTGTCTGATTCCTCGCTGATGGAGGCGGCAATCGTCTCTAGCCCGACGGGACCGCCGCCGAATTTATCGATGATGGTGTGCAGCAGCTTGTGGTCGACGTCATCCAGCCCGATGGGGTCGACCTGCAATTTCGCCAGCGCTTCCAGGGCGGCTTTGCGGGTAATCGTGCCGTCGCCCTTCACCTGCGCGTAGTCCCGCACCCGGCGCAGCAGCCGGTTGGCGACTCTGGGTGTGCCGCGGGCGCGGCAGGCGATTTCTTTAATGCCTTCCGCCTCGGCTTGAACCTGTAAAATCTGGGCGGAACGTTTCAGGATCTTCTCTATCGCCGGCGGGTCGTAGAAGTCGAGGCGGTAGACCGAGCCGAAACGGTCGCGCAACGGCGGGCTGAGCAGGGCGTAGCGCGTCGTCGCACCGATTAACGTAAACTTGGGTAGGTTGAGGCGCAGGCTGCGCGCGCCGGGTCCTTTGCCGATGATGATATCGAGGGCATAATCTTCCATCGCTGGATAGAGAATTTCCTCGACGACGCGGCCGAGGCGGTGGATTTCATCAATGAAAAGGATATCGCCGGCTTTCAGGTTGGTCAGAATCGCCGCCAGGTCGCCGGTGCGCTCGATGGCGGGTCCCGAGGTCATGCGAATGTTGACGCCTACCTCCGCGGCGATGATATAAGCCAGCGTGGTCTTGCCCAGTCCGGGCGGTCCGTAGAGCAGGACATGGTCGAGGCTCTCTCCGCGGGCGCGCGCGGCGGCGATGGCGATATTGAGGTTATCTTTAATCTGGTCCTGACCGGTGAAGTCCGCCAGGGAGTGCGGTCTCAGGCTGGTATCCAGCGGGGCATCTTCCACACCGGGCTTGCCGGAAATAACGCGTGCCATGTCACCTCACGGGCTACGATAATCCTTTTAAGGGTATTATAACGGCTCAAGGTAAGCTTGTCTAACCATTGTGAGGAGAATTCTATAAATGTCACTGTGAGGAGTGGAATGACCAAGACGGGCTCAGGGTGAGCGGATGAAACGATAAAAGGAGCGAAGCAATCTCAGGAAGGGGGGAGAGATCGCTTCGCTCGCAATGACAGATATATTTTATTCTTCGGGTTCCTCTTCCGCTTCGTCGCTTTCGGTTTCCGCTTCGTCGATTACTTCGGCGGGGGAAAGGTCCTCGGGGGCGACCTGAGGGATAGTCCCTTCCGGTGTAATCTCCGCCAGCATGACCGTTCGTTCCTCTTTAGCCGGTTCCAGTTCCGGCATTTCATGCAAAGTGCGCGCGGGGATGAGTTTGCCGATGATGACGTTCTCTTTAAGACCCACCAGCTTGTCCACTCTGCCGCCGACGGCAGCTTCGGTGAGGACGCGGGTGGTCTCCTGGAAGGACGCCGAGGCAAGCCAGCTATCAGTGCTCAGCGAAGCGCGGGTGATGCCGAGCAGGATAGTATGCGCTGTTGCCGGTTCGCCGCCTTCGGCGAGAACCTTGGCGTTGATGTCTTCGTACTGGAAGCGGTCAATCAGTTCTTCGGGGACAAGGTCAGTATCGCCGGGGGAATCGATACGTACCTTAGTCAGTAACTGATGGGCGATGACTTCGATGTGCTTGTCGTTGATGTTGACGCCCTGGGAGCGGTACACCTTCTGTACCTCATCGACGAGATACTGCTGGGCGGCTTCCTTGCCCAGGATGCGCAGGATATCATGCGGGTTGATGGAGCCATCGCTCAATTGCTGCCCGGCTTTGATCTGGTCGCCGGACTGCACCCAGATAGCGGCGCTGCTCGGGACGACGTATTCGCGGACGTCATGCTCTTCGTAGCTGACGGCAATCTGTTTGTGATTGATGCTCACCGTGCCGGTGACGCGGGCCAGCAGGGCCTGCGTATCATCGGCAGCCTTCGCCTTGCCTTTGCCTTCGCCAACGGGAGAAGCGAGCACCGTGCCGACATCGACGCGGTCGCCCTTCTTGACGACGGCATGCCAGCCTTCCGGTACAGTGTATTCGTCACGGTAGACTTCCGTGCTGGTTATCTTGATGCGGCGTCCGTTATCATCCTGGACGACTTCCGCCAATCCGTCGATTTCCGAAATGAGCGCCTGACCCTTCGGGGTGCGCGCCTCAAAAAGCTCTTCGACGCGGGGCAGACCGGAGGTAATATCCAGCCCGACGACACCGCCGGTATGGAAGGTGCGCAGGGTGAGCTGGGTGCCCGGTTCGCCGATGCTTTCCGCGGCAATGATACCTACTGCGGTGCTGGGAGCGACTAGCGCGCCGCGGGCAAGGTCTCTGCCGTAGCACATGCGGCAGGCGCCCCGGCGTGACTGGCAGGAAAGCGGCGAGCGGACATGCATCCGGGTGATGCCGGCGGCGACAATTTCTTTCGCTTTCGCTTCGGTAATTTCTTCGTTTCGGTCGATGATGACTTCGCCGTTCTGCGGATGGACGGTCTTGCTTGCCGCCATGCGGCCGACGATACGCTCCGCCAGAGGCGGCAGGTGTCCTTTTTCCTTGGGCTCGGTTATCCAGCTGCCGTCGGTGGAGCCGCAGTCATCTTCAAAGGTGATGACGTCCTGCGCCACATCGATAAGGCGGCGGGTCAGGTAACCGGAGTCGGACGTACGCAGGGCGGTATCGGCGAGACCTTTACGCGCGCCATGCGTGGAGATGAAGTACTCCAGGACGCTGTGCCCTTCCCGCAGGCTGGACTTGATGGGGAATTCGATGATTTTGCCGGAGGGGTCGGTCATCAGACCGCGCATACCCGCCATCTGGCGTATCTGCGAGATGTTACCCTTGGCGCCGGAGTTCGCCATCATGTAAATACCGCCGTAGCGGTCGAGAGTGTTGGAGATGGTGGCGGTTATCTCATCAGTCGTCTGCATCCATACGCCGACGACACCGTTGTAGCGTTCTTCCTCGGTGATTAAGCCCTGGCTGTACTGCGCTTCGATGGCGGCAATCTTTTCCTCGGCGGCGGCAAGTAACTGCGGCTTGGCAGCGGGTACCTGGACATCATTGACGGCGATAGTAATGCCCGACTTGGAAGCATATTTGAAGCCCAGGTTCTTGATGTCGTCGAGCACCTTGCTGCTCTCTTCGTTGGTCAGGGTGCGGCAGCAGGTCGAAGCAATCTGCTTGAGGGTCGATTTATCGATAGGCTGGTTAAAGAAGCCTAGCTGCGGCGGGAGGACTTCATTAAAGATGATGCGTCCCACGCTTGTCTTAAGGACATCACCATGTCGTCTAACCTCAATCTCTTCCCGGAGGTCAATGGCGTTAAGCTCGTAAGCCAGCTTGGCATCTTCAAAATCAGCCACGACTTTCGGTTCACCTTTAGCCCCCGGTTTAATGGTGGTCAGGTAGTAGCAGCCGAGTACCATGTCCAGCGTAGGCGTCACGGTAGGCTCGCCGCTGCTGGGCAACAGCATATTGTGGCTGCTGAGCATAATCTCGCGGGCTTCCCGGACGGCAGCCTTGGAAAGCGGGACATGCACTGCCATCTGGTCGCCGTCAAAGTCGGCGTTGAAGGCGGAGCAGACCAGCGGGTGAATCTGGATGGCGCTGCCATCGATAAGCACCGGTTCGAAAGCCTGGATACTGAGGCGGTGCAGGGTGGGCGCGCGGTTGAGCATGACCGGACGTTCCTTGATAACCTCTTCCAGGATATCAAAGACCTCCGGTTTGGCTCTTTCGACCAGTCGGCGGGCGCTCTTGATATTGGGCGCCAAACCCTGGGCGACCAGCCGGCGCATGACAAAGGGTTTGAACAGTTCGAGCGCCATGCGGCGGGGCAAGCCGCACTGGTGAAGCCCCAGCTCAGGCCCGACAACGATGACGGAACGTCCGGAGTAATCGACGCGCTTGCCGAGCAGGTTCTGGCGGAAACGTCCCTGTTTGCCGCGCAGCATATCGGAAAGCGATTTGAGTTTGTGGTTACCGCTGACGGAAATGGCGCGTCCGCGTCTGCCGTTATCGATTAGCGAATCGACGGCTTCCTGGAGCATGCGCTTTTCGTTGCGGACGATGATTTCTGGTGCGCCGATATCGATAAGATGGCGCAGGCGGTTGTTACGATTAATAACGCGGCGATAGAGGTCGTTGAGGTCGCTGGTGGCGAACCTGCCGCCGTCCAGTTGTACCATCGGGCGGAGGTCGGGGGGCAGCACGGGCAGCACCGTCAGAATCATCCACTCCGGCTTGTTGCCGCTGTTGCGGAAAGATTCCACCACGCGGAGCTGTTTGCTGGCTTTCTTGCGCTTTTGCCCGGAGGAGGACTGAGTTTCCAGCACGAGCTGGTTGCGCATTTCATCCAGGTTGACGTTGCGGGAAATATTTAAAATAGCTTCGGCGCCCATGCCGGCTTCAAAGATATGTCCGTATTTCTGCTTCAGGTCGTGGAACTGGTTTTCGGTGAGCAGGGTTTTGACCCGGAGGTCTTTGAGCTGCTGCAATTCGCCGGGGAGCGCTTCTTCGAGCTTGGATTTTTCTTCCAGGGAATCGCGGCGCGCCTGGTTGACCTCTTCGACGGTCGCCTGGTCCTGTTCCATTTTGGCGATTTTCGCATCCGAGTCGCTCTGTTGCTGGGCGATTTCCTGCCCGGATTTGGCTTCGAGCTGCTTGATGGCTTCCTGGCGTGCCTCTTCGTCCACCGAGGTTACGATGTAGTGTGAGAAATAGAGGACATGCTCCAGGCTGCGGGGAGAAAGATCGAGCAGCAAGCCCAGACGGCTGGGGATGCCCTTGGCGAACCAGATGTGGCTGACGGGACACGCCAGTTCGATGTGCCCCATGCGTTCCCGGCGCACCTTGGCGCGGGCGACTTCCACGCCGCACTTATCGCAGATGACGCCCTTGTAGCGGATTCTCTTGTATTTGCCGCAGTAGCATTCGAAGTCCTTGGTGGGACCGAAGATTCTTTCGCAGAACAAGCCATCTCTTTCCGGCTTGAGCGTGCGATAGTTAATCGTTTCCGGCTTGGTGACCTCGCCATAGGACCAGCTGCGGATCTGTTCCGGAGAAGCCAGCGAGATTCTTACCGCATCAAAATCGTTAATTTCCAGCATATTCTACTCTTGCACCTCTTTAGAAATCCCTTCGTCAGCAGGCTGTGCCGGTGCCGGTATCTCGACTGCCGCTTCGATAGGCTTGGGTTCTTCCTGTACGGTCTCTTCGGCGGAGGTTATCTTCGCCTCTTCCTCATTAATGACTTCCAGCGCCAGCCCCAGGCTCTGGAGTTCCTTCACCAGTACCTTGAATGATTCCGGTACGCCGGGCTGGAGGATGTCATCGCCTTTGATGATAGCCTCGTAGGCTTTGCCGCGGCCGGTAACATCATCGGACTTGATGGTGAGCATTTCCTGCAGGTTATGGGCGGCGCCATAGGCTTCGAGCGCCCAGACTTCCATTTCGCCGAAGCGCTGGCCGCCGAACTGGGCTTTGCCGCCGAGCGGCTGCTGGGTGATAAGCGAGTAGGGGCCAGTGGAGCGGGCATGAACTTTGTCTTCGACCAGGTGGATGAGCTTCAACATATAGATATAGCCCACGGTGACCGGCTGGTCGAACGTTTCGCCGGTGCGCCCGTCGCGCAGAATCATTTTGCCGTAAATCGGCGGCGAAGCCTTGCCTTCGGAACTCACCTTCTTAACGGCTATTTCCACATCTTCTTTGCTGAGATCGCGGCCGGACACGCCCATGTCTTCCAGCCAGAGACGCAGGCACACTTCCCGCGCCAGACCGGGGTATTTGTCGTCAAAGACGGCCTCGGCATCGAAGCCGCGCTTGCTAATCCATTCCTTCGCTACTTCCAGCGGGATGGCGGGAGTCATGCAATCAGGATTAAGGTTCTCTGCGGTAGCTTTGCGGGCGAGCCACGTCCGTCCCAGCTCATCCTCGATAGCGGTGTCATCCGCACCATCGAAGACCGGGGTTGCCGCGCGGAAACCCAGGTTTTCCGCAGCCCAGCCGAGGTGGGTTTCCAGTACCTGACCGAGGTTCATGCGTGAAGGTACGCCGATGGGGTCGAGGATAATATCGACCGGAGTGCCATCGGGAAGGAAGGGCATATCTTCCTTGGGCGCAATCAGGGCGATGACGCCCTTGTTGCCATGCCGCCCGGCAAGCTTATCGCCGACGGAGACTTTGCGTTTCTGGGCAATCCAGACCTGCACCCATTCGTTGACGCCGGCGGGCAGGTCATCGCCCATTTCCTTGCTTTCTTTGCGGTTGTAAACCTTGACGTTGGTAATCTTGCCCCATTCCCCGTGAGGCACGCGGAGGGAGGTATCTTTCACCTCGCGGGCTTTTTCACCGAAGATAGCGCGGAGCAGCTTCTCCTCCGCCGAGAGTTCAGTTTCGCCTTTAGGAGTGATTTTACCGACGAGCGTATCATCCGGCACGACCTCGGCGCCGACGCGGATGATGCCTTTTTCATCGAGTTCGCGCAGGCTTTCCTCGCCGACGTTGGGGATATCGCGGGTAATTTCTTCCGGTCCGAGCTTGGTATCGCGGGCTTCCACCTCGTGCTTGGCGATGTGAATAGAGGAGAACTTGTCTTGCTCGACGAGGCGGCTGCTGATGATGATGGCATCTTCAAAGTTGTAGCCTTCCCAGCTCATAAAGGCGCAGAGCACGTTCTGCCCCAGCGCCAGCTCGCCGTTTTCCGTCGCGGAGCTGTCCGCCAGCGGAGAACCGGCTTCCACGCGGTCGCCTTTGCTGACCAGCGGGGTCTGGTTGATGCAGGTGCCCTGATTGGTGCGCACGAACTTCATCAGTTCATAGGTATCTTTAGTCTTGTCATCGCGGGTAATGATGATGCGGTAGCGCGGGTTGCCTTTGTCATCGATAACGCCGGATATCTCGGTGACAACGCCACTGTTCTGGGCGAAGACCACCTGACTGCTGTGCTTGGCGGCTTCCAGCTCCATGCCGGTCGCCACCAGCGGGGCTTCGGCGAGCAGCAGGGGTACTGCCTGGCGCTGCATGTTGGCGCCCATCAGAGCGCGGTTGGCGTCGTCATGCTCCAGGAAGGGGATGAGCGCCGTAGCTACGCTGACAATCTGGCGGGGCGAGACGTCCATATATTCAATCTTTTCGGGCGTTTCCAGGACATAACCGGCACCCAGCCGGGCTTCGACACGTTTCTCCGTGAACTGGCTCTTCTCATCGAGTTTGGCGTTCGCCTGGGCGATAGTGTATTTATCCTCTTCATCCGCAGGCATATAGACAATCTTTTCCGAGACGAAGGGCACAACCTTAATCTTGCGGCGGTGCAGTTTGGCGAGCTGGGCGGCAATCTTAGGCGTGATTACCGTATCCGCTTCTACGATGACCGTCTTGTCTTTATCATGGACGGCTTCACGAACGGTCCGCCCGGTCATTTCGGCAATGGTGTTGTTGACCTCGCTGACTACGGGGCGATAGGGCGTTTCGATAAAACCGTACTGGTTGATGATGCTGTATGTTGCCAGTGAGCCGATAAGACCGATGTTCGGTCCTTCCGGCGTTTCAATCGGGCAGATGCGTCCGTAGTGGGAGAAGTGGACGTCACGGACTTCAAACCCGGCGCGTTCGCGGGACAGACCGCCGGGACCCATGGCGGAAAGGCGGCGCTTGTGCGTCAGTTCAGCGAGGGGGTTGGTCTGGTCCATGAACTGGGAAAGCTGCGAACCGCCGAAAAATTCGCGGATGGCGGCGACAATGGGGCGGATATTGACCAGCGCGCTGGGTGTGACCGCCTCGGTGCCCATGATGCTCATTCGCTCGCGGACAACCTGCTCCAGACGCAGGAAGCCGACACGGAACTGGGTCTGGATAAGCTCGCCGACGGTGCGCACGCGGCGGTTGCCCAGATGGTCGATGTCATCGCTGACGTCATGGGTGCTGTTGACCATGATAATATGACGCATAATCTCGACGATGTCTTCCCGGGTCAGGGTGCGGGTCTTCAGGCTGACATCGAGTTTGAGCCGCTTGTTAAGCTTATAGCGCCCGACGGTGCCGAGGTCATAGCGGGCGGGATCGAAGAACATGCTGTTGATTAATTTGCGGGCGTTGTCCAGGTTGGGCAGTTCACCCGGATGCAGCTTCTTGTAAATATCGAGCAGAGCGTCTTCCTCGGTTTTTATGGCCGCATCGCGCTCGATGGTGGATTTGATATACTGATGCTCCGGAGAGGCGTCCTCTTTGGCGAAGAGGGTGAGCAGTTCGTCGTCTTTGCCGAAGCCGATGGCGCGCAGCAAGGTGGTGATGGGAATCTTGCGCTTGCCGTCTATTTTAGTGGAAAGGACGTCTTTGGTGCTGGTCTCGAATTCCAGCCAGGCGCCGCGCGTGGGGATGAGCTTGGCGTAGCACAGGGTGCGGCCGGTGGTGGCATCTTCTTCAGTGGTGAAATACACGCCCGGCGAGCGAAGCAGCTGGCTGACGACCACACGTTCGGCGCCGCTGGTGATGAAGGTGCCCTTGGCGGTCATCAGCGGGATATCGCCGAAGAACAGGTCCTGCTCTTTGATTTCGCCGGTCTCTTTGACCAGCAGACGGACGCGGACATAAATCGGGACGTTGAAAGTAAGGTCGCGTTCGTGGCATTCGGCTTCGGAGTGACCGGGGCGCGGCTCGCGGAGTTCGTACGCTACGAAGCGGAGCTCCAGCCGGTTGCCGGTGATATCCTGGATGGGGGAGACCTCTTCCAGAAGCTGCTTCAGTCCGTCTTCCATGAAGCGCTGGAAAGAGTCCAGTTGTACCTTGATGAGGTTGGGGACATCAAGTATTTGAGGCAGCTTGGCATAGGACTTGCGGGGGACTGGTGATGAACCGGTGGGTTTTGGCGACGCTAAGACCATCTTAACTCCTTAAAAGGCACAAGATTCTTCTAAAACTAACGCTAATCTTTTGGGTTTTGCCTGCTGGCTACAATAGTATATTTCGGCGCATTTTTGTGGGTTTAGCAGAGGTTAAAATATGAGGCATTATTACAAATTTTAATAATAACAGTAATTGCCGCAAATGTCAAGGGCAGGTATGGTTTGGTAAAGTACACTCTTGCCGCCTAGTGACTAAGGGTGTATACTACCTGCAAAGACTCAAGCAGGTAGGTGAAGTATGTCCCCATTTTGGCAATGGTTTTCCTTTGCTATGGGGTTGGTGGCTTTTATAATGGCTTTCCCCTATTTTCTTCAATTGATATTTGGTCAACCGAAGGTTGGTT
>JAQTVW010000050.1 GCA_028706655.1 Dehalococcoidales bacterium
ACAGCTTCATATTCAAATACTTGTAGGCTTTGATGAGTGCCTGTACGTTGGTCAGGTAGACGTTGACTGTCAGGTCGCCGGTAAACTGGGGATGAGGTATAACCTCGAACAGGTCACCGGGCGGCACGTCGCCCTGGACCTTGGGCGGCAGCTGATAGTTGACTCTTACATAAACAAAGGTGCAATATGCTCTGCCTTGGGGATTTTCTGCCCTGAGCGCTACTCCGGCTTGCAGGGCATCAATATCAGACCATGTCCAGGCTTCGCCCGTAGCCGGATTCTTGGTCCAGACATAGTTGCGGGTGTCAAAGACCCGGTCATATTGCTGTTCGATGGTTCCATAGAAAGTCTGACCGCCGGTTTTAATGGCGGCTCTGCCATAGCCGTTGTAGATACGGTAGGTGTTTTCGCCGGAGATGCGGAAGTAGACCGTGACGTTCAGTATTACGCCCTCGCCGCCGTCATTATCGCTGAATTGGTACAGGTCGGTCTGGTAGGAGTTGGTGGTGTCTGTGTAGACATATGTCGTGAAATCATCCTGGCTGGTTACTTTGGACCAGTGCTGTCCCACGTTGGGATACTGCCCTGTGATGGCGGTAGTATCGCCTTGGCCCATCGGCAGAAGGAACTGGGAGTCATAGACGTCAACCGGCAGGATTTCCTGCCAGTCCGGCTGGACGGAAGCTGCTTCTGAAGTAGCCATGTTACCGCCTATCGCTGCAACGGCAAAGGTAGTGGTAGAGATATTGTAAGTGTAGGCGAACGCCCCCGTGGTGAGCACCAGGGCGAGGAGTATGGCTCCGATTAATATTCTCAGCTTCCTTGACATTTGTTTTACCCTTGTATTGCTTTGTTCTTCCTTAAAAGTGGGTGGCAGGGCGAATCAAATCACCCTGCCACGTCAATCCTTTGATTACCGCTGAGCTACCTCAGCATACAGGATGGGATTCTCTTGTCCGGCCCAACCGCCGGCGCCCCAGGCGTGGGCGTTGTAGAAACCGCTGCTCAATCTGATGGTATAGGTATCGGCAACCGTCTGGGTGACAAACAGGTCAACCGAGCCGTTGCCCAGGGTGAGCAGGGCAAAGTCCTTGGTATCGTTAACCGAGTCTGCGTTAATATCGACGATATTGTTGCTGGAGTCCCTCATCTCGATGAAGAGGTTCAGCACGCGGTAGGCGCTGACAAGCTGGTCGGCGTTGGCAAGAGAGACGGTCACGACCATGTCTCCGGTATAGCCGGAAGTTGCGGTATCGACGTTAAACAGGTTGCCGGAGCCGGTGGTCCCCTTGAACAGACCCGGAGGCGTCCACGCGGGCAGTGAGGCGTTGGCGGCAGTAACGCCGGCAAAGTCCGCGCCGGCTGCAACCACGCCCATGGTTACGGATGCCGTGGTATAACCGTAGGCGAAGATGCCGCCGGTTATCACAATTGCCGCGAGCAGCGCGCCAACCAGGAAACCGATCTTTGTCCTCGGCTCGGCAAAGGTAATAATATCAGTATCTGCCAGGGTGGTTTCCGCTTCCATGACTCTGGAAACCTTCTTGCCGTTCAACTTGGCAGTAGCTTTCTCCGGGATGCCCAGCTCGGAATGGAATAGCTTGCGAGCTTCCCTGACCGAATTTCCGGACAGGTCAGCTACTTCGTATGAATCGCCGTATCTGATTTCGACCATTATATTCCCTCCTGTTTTGATTCTGATGACTAAATTTAATATTATCTTCCAGAATAATTCTATGTTAAGTGCGGGAGCATGTCGGTGGGCTTACAGTATATTTTTGTGGAGATAAGGTGGAGATTGAGCGGAGAAATAAACCCAAATGTATGGTCATAAGCCCCCTCGCACTGTTCCCTTACATTCCTAAGAAGTGTTATCTGTGGTCTGCATAGATCACCTCTTCATTGCCTCAATCTTTTAGCTGTTTGCCATTAACGCCTTGAGGCGTTGCATTAAGCTCTCTTTGAATTCGTTGAATTCGGTGCGGGTCACATAGTCCGCCGCTCCGTTCTTATACGCCAGCGCCGCAGAGGTAAGCATGGAAGGGAAGTTGCGCTGGGCGGCTTCAATCAGTTCTTTCGCCTGGTCGTTCGCTACCATTTTATTGACGATGAGGCGCAACTGCCGTCTCACGGTGGCTTCGTTGGAGCTCAGCCGGGTGACAACCTGCTCCATGGTGTTGCCCTCGGCGATATAGTGCAGTACTTCCGTCTCTTTTACGGAAAGGCGCGCCAGCACGTTGTTCATCTGCTCGCCGAGCGGTGCTATCTTTTCGAACTCGGCAAGAATGCGGGAAGCCATACCCGCGGACAACACAATGTCAATCAGCGGTTGCCCGCCCTGGGCGACTACCCGGATAGTGTCCAGCAGCAGTTCCGGGTCGGTATCCTTGCTCATGCAGGCGCTGGCGCCGCACCTCATAGCGGCGAAGAGTTCATCATCGCTCTCCTTCTCCGTAATCAGCATGACCGCCACGGAAGGGAAATTTCTCTTGATGCGGCAGGTGATATCCGCGCCGCTGACCTTGCCGCCCTTCATATTGAGGATGGCAATGTTTGGCGGGTTGGACTCGATGAAGGTGTAGGCGTCTTCGTTGTTGGTCGCCTCGCCGGTGACCTCGAAGTCGTCTTCACCGGACAGTGTGAAGTGGATGCCTTCGCGGAAGAGCACCTGCGCGTCCGAAATAAAGACTTTTATCTTTTCCATGTCACTCTCGCTCTTTAACAATGGACTAATTTCCTATTAACACTGTAACAAAGAAACATAAATGCCCGCATAATTAATTGTAAAGAATCCATAAAGAGTTCATAAAAATTTAATAAAGGATTCTTTGAGGGCAACGGCAGAGATTTGGGGGTAAAAAGTTGTTGTGTGAAGGGGGACTAGTTATTGGCAGGGCGGACGAACTTGTAACCCATGCCGTGTTCGGTGACGATGATAGTGGGTGATTCCGAATTATCGCCGAGCTTGGTGCGCAGGTGCTGGATGTGCACGCGCAGCAGGTCCCGGGCATCGATATAAGTCTCGCCCCAGACTTTGGAGAGCAGGCTCTCGTGGGAAAGGATGCGTCCCTCGTTGCGGATGAGGTGATAGAGCAGTTTTCTTTCCGTGGAAGTGAGCTTCACCGGCTTGCCGTCCAGTGAGACCTCATTGCGGGAAAAGTCCACCGAAAGTTTACCGGAGGCGTAGGGATGCTCTTCGTCGCTGACGGAAACGCCCTGGGCGCGGCGCAGCACCGCCTGAACGCGTGCAATCAGCTCGATGTGGCTGAACGGCTTGGTGATATAATCGTCAGCGCCCATCTCCAGCCCTTTGGCGATGTTGGTGTCTTCGCTGCGCACCGTGAGCATGATTACGGGGACATCGGAAAAGCGGCGGATTTCCCGCAGCACCTGGTAGCCGTCCATATCGGGCAAGCCGATATCGAGGATGACCACGTCCGGGCTTTCTGATTCGACAAGCTCCACGCCCTTGCCGCCGCTGCTGGCGGAAACAATCGTCGTGCCGCTCCAGCGCAACTGGAAGCAGAGGGAAACCACTTCGATGATTCCGGGATCGTCCTCAACAACCAGGACTTTCATTTTCTTTCCTCAGTTCTATGCGGACAAAGGGAGCGTAATCGCGAAAATGCTGCCCTTCCCCGGTTCGCTTTCGACCCATATTTTACCGCTGTGCAGTTCGATGACCTGTTTGGCAAGCGCCAGTCCGAGCCCTAATCCCGGGTGTTTCTGGCGGTCGGCGTTGACGCGCCCGTAAGGTTTGAACAGCTTGGACTGCTCTTCTTTGGCGATGCCGATGCCGTTGTCCTGTACTTCTATCCGCAGTTCGCCCGGCTGTTTGCGGGCGCGGAGCGTAATGCTGCCGCCCTCCGGAGTGAACTTGCTGGCATTGGTCATCAGGTTGAACACCGCCTGCTCCAGCCGCTGCCCGTCGCCCTTGAGCAACGGTATCGAATCCGGGATTTCCAGGGTGAGCTTCTGGTTTTTCTTCTGCACCAGCGGTCCCATCTGCCAGCCGATGCCGTGCAGGAGCGATTTCATATCTACCGGCCCCAGTTGCAGGCGCAGACTGCCGCCGCCGGTCTTGACCACTTCCAGCAGTTCCGCCAGTCGCGTTTCCAGTATATGCGAGTTGTGGATGATATTTTTAATCAGTTTCTGGTAGGATTCTTCGCCTTTTTCTTCGAGCTCTTCCGCGAGCAGCCCCGAGGCGGCGATAATCGAAGTCAGCGGCGTCTTGAGTTCATGGCTCAACGTGTCCAGAAATCTCAACCACTCTTCGTCAGGCTTGTTCGGAGGTGCTTGCGTCTGTTTTAAATCCATCGCTTTAAGTTACCGAAATTATAGCGCCGCCGGCACTGCCTGTCCGGCGCTATCTGGATGATGCGGTTTCCCCTTCTTTGCCGATGCCGCGGGCGACGCTCTTGAGGATGCTCAGGATGCCGATGACGGCGCGTTGTACTTCCAACGGCTCTTCGGCGAGCATCTTGGCGACGCTGGGGTCGAGCTGGCGGTGAGTGTAGCTTGCCCCATGTTCATCGGCGACGCCTTCTTGGGGAGTCAGGAATCCCGCCAGGGTGAACAGTTCGTCTTCGTTAAAACCCAGCGGTTTGGCTATCCGGCGCAGGATGCGCGCGGAAGGGAAACGTTCGCCCCTTTCGATACGTCCCAGGTGGGAGGAAGACACTTTGGCGAGGCTTGCCAGTTCCTGTAAAGTCAGGGGGATATTCACCCGCTGCTGTTTGAGGATGCGCCCCAGGTTCGATTCGCTATTCACGCCCATTCTCCGTAATTGTAATTCGCCAAATGGCAAATGTCAATCCTTTTTCAGGGTTTTATTTTGCCAACTTGTCCATATCGCTATCATTTTAAGATGGCTCCGGTAGATTAACCATTATGAAAACCCTTAAAATCATGTGGAGTGAACCACCAATTTCCGGCGACTGATATTGGAATAGCGATAAGGTGTCAAGTCTGAGGGTTTGCATGGTTGACCGCTTTCCGATGCAGCGATAAAATTAGATGTGGCATTGGCAACAAAGGTGGATGATTGAGGGGAGGGGATTTCAAATATGACAGACAATAATTATTATGACGTCATTATCGTCGGCGGGGGCACGGCGGGCATTTTCGCGGCGCTGGAACTGGCGCAGTCTGCCGGTTTGCGCGTTCTCCTCGTCGAAAAGGGCAAAGATATCGACCAGCGCAACTGCCTGGCGCGGGATAACAGCGGCGCCTGCACTAAATGTGCGCCCTGCAATCTCGTCTGCGGTCTGGGCGGCGCAGGCGCTTTCAGCGATGGGAAACTCGTCCTCTCCTCCTGCACCGGCGGTCAACTGACCGACTATGTCGGCGAAGATGAGACCAGCAGGCTCATTAAATACGTGGACTCGGTCTACCTCAAGTTCGGCGCGCCGGAGCATCTTTACCAGGACGGGGACTATATCGAGGAGTTGCGGCACCGGGCGGCGCTGGCGGAAATGCGCCTCATCCCCGCCGTCATCCGCCACCTGGGTACTGAACATTGCTATTCCGTCCTCAAGGCGATGCGCGATTATCTCGCCTCCCGGATAACATTCAAGCTGGGCGTCCCGGCGTGTACCGTCATCGCGGAAAACGGCGAGGTCAAAGGCATCGAAACGAAGTCCGGCGAAAAACTCTTCTGCAAATACCTGGTGCTGGCGCCGGGCAGGGAAGGCGCGGACTGGCTCTCCCGCGAGGCGGGTCGGCTGCATCTCACCATGAACAACAATCCCGTCGATGTCGGCGTACGAGTGGAAGTGCCCGCGCCCGTCCTGGAAAAAATGACCGATGTGCTCTACGAGGTGAAGCTGGAGTACCAGTCGCCGACTTTTGACGACCGCATCCGTACCTTCTGTATGTGTCCCGGCGGCGAGGTCATCATGGAAGCGACCGGCGGCGCCGATCAGGTCATCACGGTCAATGGTCACAGCTATGCCGACCGCAAGACGGACTATACCAACTTCGCCATTCTGGTCAGCACTGATTTTACCAAGCCTTTCCGCGAGCCTATCGCCTACGGCAAGTATATCGCCTGGCTGGCGAACCTGCTCAGCGGCGGCGTGCTCGTGCAGCGCCTGGGCGACCTGATGAAGGGGCAGCGTTCCACGCCGGAGCGCATCGCCCGCGGCATGGTGCAGCCCACCCTCAAGACGGCAGTCCCCGGCGACCTCAGCTTTGTGCTGCCTTACCGGCAGCTTACCGGCATCGTGGAAATGCTGCAGGCGATGGACAAGCTGATTCCGGGCATCGCGTCCGCGCACACTCTGCTCTACGGAGTGGAAGTGAAGTTCTACTCCTGCCGTCCCCAGCTTTCACCGGCGCTGGAGACCGAGGTGCACAACCTGTTCGCCATCGGCGACGGTACGGGCGTGAGCCGCGGACTGGTGCAGGCTTCCGCTTCCGGCGTAGTTGCGGCGCGGGAGATTCTAAAAAGAGGAAAGTAATAGAGAAGAAGAAAATAATCTTCAATCAAAATAAAACGATGGCAACAACTAACTCACCTTACTTTTGGAATTTAAAGAGATTGTAATGTTGGCTAACTTGAAAATAAAAATGAGATGATGGTATTAAGCGAAGTCAGGATTCCTTTATCCGTTCCTCGTCGTGATTTCCGTTATGCTTATCATCGCCATTATGAATATCTTGTGTTTCTTTTATCACGAAACAGCTAGGTATGCTGAAACTCTTTATGGCTAAATCTCTTTCAGCCTTTACCCATTCAATGTTTGGGATTGCAAATTCTGTACCCATTTTTCGGGCCTCCCGCCAGTGATTTTAAATGATGACCTCTCGGTCCGCTTTACCCACACCAGGAGCAACCTCGCTGCGCTTTTTTGCAGCTTTAATCACTTTTAGAACGTCGTCTTTATTCATAGACTTTTTATAGCCCGATTCTATAAGATGATACATAGCATGTGGAGCACCTGAGCCAATTACTGCGTAGCCCAAAGTATCATGGCATATTGAATCACCCGGATTAGTAACGCTGAAAACGTGACACGACTTCTCACCTTTACCTGCAACAAGAAATTGTACACCCAAATCATACGTGCGTAACGCGTTATCTAAGATTTGTACTAGGGGTTGGAAAAGGCTTTGCTGTCTCTGATAGTAGGTTTGTAAATTAAGTCCACGAGATTCTAGCTCATTACGGGAAGCATGCATCAAACGGACGTCTCTATAAGAATCTCTTACTATGTCGGCAACTACGTCTACCACATTCACACCTTTAGCGGTAAGCTGCTCTTTTGCTTTTTGGATTACCTCATTTGCAAAGAGGACATTACCTGAAATCAAAGCGTGTATTAATCCAGTATCCTGAATTTTAACAATTTTTTCAACTTCATCATTTTCAAATTCATAGCCCATTGGGAAATGAGCAGTAATCATTTGGTCTGATACTAGTACACAACCAGCCCCATTACCGTATAAAGCAGCAATACAAACAGTCATTATTTCACCTGTTAACTATAGATATTGTGCAAGCGAGCGTTGTGTTTTGGCAATAAGTATTCTTACTTATTTTGACTAGGTGTATACACTCAACTATAAATTATACTACCATTTGTCAATAGTTACATTCAAATTGACTTGTCACCTTCTTCTTGACACCTTGCCAGGGTAAAGTTAAAATAGAGTGGTTTTAGCTTCCCAACACCAATCGGTACGCAAGTAGAAGGGGGATGATACCAGTTGGCAGAAGTAAACGCCGGTCAGGACGAAAGTTTTGACAGTCTGTTGAGACGGTTCAACAAGAAAGTGCAGCAGGACGGCATCCTCTCGGAGCTGCGGCGTCACGAGTTCTACGAAAAGCCCAGCGCCCAGCGCAAGCGCAAGGCAGCCGCCAAGCGCCGCGGTACTGCGAAAAGCACCCGCCCCAAATTAGTGCGGAAATAACATCTCCCCCGCTTCGTTCAGGGAAAGGTTGATATGGAGCAAGAGGCAAAACTCAAGCAGAAGTTTTCTGATGACCTCAAACAGGCGATGAGGGATAAGGATGACGTCAAAAAATCCACCCTGCGCATGCTGATTTCGGCGATGAACTATGTTGAAATCGCGCGCCAGGCTCCTCTGACCGACCCTGATATCCTGGGCGTGGTCGCCCGGGAAATCAAGCAGCGCCAGGAAAGTATCCTCGCCTTCCAGCAGGGCAACCGCCCGGACCTCGTCGCCAAGGAAGAAGCCGAGATGGCGGTTTTGAAATCCTATCTGCCCGAGCAGCTTTCCCGCGAAGCGGTCGTGGCGGCGGCGAAGCAGGTTATCGCCGAGGTGGGAGCGAAAGCTCCCTCGGACAAAGGCAAGGTCATGCCGAAGCTCATCGGGCAGCTCAAAGGGAAGGCAGACGGGCGTCTGATTAACGATATTGTCACCGAGCTGCTTAAATCGTAAGCATCTCTTTTTCAGGTATTGTGAGACTTTTCCCGCTCTCCATGAGCGGTGTTTTAGTCCTCGCGGAGCGTCGCATGGCAACCCATTCTAACTATTGATATGTATCGTATTGAAGTCAGCCTCAAGCGGCACCTGCCGGACTCTCGCGGACAGGGACTGGTCAAGGATGTTGCCGACCTGGGTATCACTACGGTTACTGCTGCCAGAGTCATCGATGTCTACTGGGTGGATACCGATTTGCCGGTCGACCAGGTCGACATTCTTGCCCGCGAACTCTTTACCGACCCGGTCACCCAGGAATATGTCGTCGTCTCCGGCGGGCAGGCTGCTGCTGAAGCCGCGCCGGGCATTCACACGATTGAAGTCGCCTATAATGCCGGCGTTACCGACCCCGTCGAAGACAGCATCTGGAAGGCTATCCGCGATGTGGGCGTCATCGGCATCCGTGCCGTACGCACCGCCAAAAAATACCTGGTTGAAGGTCAACTCGATGAGACGCAGCTTGGCGTCATTTCCAGCCGACTGCTGGTCAATCCCATCATCCAGCATGCCGTCGAGCAGGAGCACTTCGCTTTCCCGGAGAACCCGCAGTATTTCTTTGCCCTCAGCCATGTCGATATCAGCAATATAGACATCGCCGGGCAGTTCGGCTTCACCCACGATGAATTTTTCGCCATCCAGAACTACTACCGCAAAGCTGACCGCAGCCCTACCGATATTGAACTGGAAACGCTGGCGCAGACCTGGTCGGAGCATTGCGTCCACAAGACCTTCCGCGGCAAGATTAAATTCAACGGGCAAGTGATAGATAATCTGCTCAAGAGCACCATTATCAAGGCAACCCGCGAACTGGACAAGCCCTGGTGCCTTTCCGTTTTTTCCGATAACGCCGGCGTCATCGATTTTGACGGGCGCTGGGCGCTCTGCTTCAAAGTGGAGACGCACAACCATCCTTCGGCGGTGGAGCCTTATGGCGGCGCTTCCACCGGCATCGGCGGCGTCGTGCGCGACCCGCTGGGCACCGGACTGGGCGCCAAGCCGATATTGAATACCGATGTTTTCTGCTTCGGTCCGCCGGACCTGCCCTATGATAAGCTGCCTCCGGGCGTCCTGCATCCGCGGCGCATGTTCAAAGGCGTGCGGGCGGGCGTCGCCGATTACGGCAACCGGCTGGGCATCCCGACCATCAACGGAGCCATCCTCTTCGACGAGCGCTATACCGCCAATCCGCTGGTCTATTGCGGCACGCTGGGGTTGATGCCGGTCAACATGGCGCAGCGCGGTCAGCAGAAGCCCGGTGACAAGGTCGTGGTGGTGGGCGGCAGGACGGGCCGCGATGGCATCCACGGCGTGACCTTCGCCTCGGAACAACTCACCGGGTCTTCCAGTGAAGTCTCCTGGACTTCGGTGCAGATTGGCAACGCCATCGTGGAAAAGAAAGTCATTGATGTTTTGCTCCAGGCGAGGGAGAAACGGTTATATGTGCGCATTACTGATTGCGGCGGCGGCGGGCTGTCCTCGGCGGTAGGGGAGATGGGCGCCGATACCGGCGTGCGCGTCGATCTGGAGAAAGTGCCGCTGAAATACGCTGGTCTGTCTTACACGGAAATCTGGATTTCCGAATCGCAGGAGCGCATGGTGCTGGCGGTGCCGCCGGAAAATGTTGAAGAATTATTAAAACTATTCGCCGGTGAGGACGTCGATGCTACCGTTATCGGCGAATTCACCGACGGCCGTCATTTGAAACTGTATTACGATGACCAGCTTGTCGGAGACCTGGACATGGAATTTTTGCACAACGGACTGCCGCAGATTGAGCGCCCGGCAATCTGGCAGCCGCCGCAGCTAACTGAGCCTGATTTTGACGAGCCGGAAGACCTGGGCAAAGAGTTGCTCGGGATACTCGGCTCCTGGAATACCTGCAGCAAGGAATGGGTTATCCGGCAGTACGACCACGAGGTACAGGGCGCGAGCGTGCTCAAACCGCTCGTCGGCAAACACAACGACGGTCCCGGCGATGCCTCTATTATCAAACCTGTCTTTGATTCCGAAAAAGGCGTGATTGTCGGCAACGGCATCAACACCCGCTACGGCGATATCGACCCCTACTGGATGACCGCCTCGGTGATTGATGAAGCGCTGCGGCAGATTATCGCCGTCGGCGGCAATTTAAGGCGGGTCGCTCTGCTGGACAACTTCTGCTGGGGCAACACCGCCCGGCCGGAAATGCTGGGCGCGCTGGTGCGTTCGGCGCAAGCCTGCCATGACATGTCGCTGGCTTACGGGGCGCCGTTCATCTCCGGTAAAGACAGCCTCAACAATGAATTTAAGTATGAAGGCAAGATGATTGCCATACCGCACACGTTGCTGATTTCCTCGGTCGGCATTATCGATGACGTTAGCAAGACGGTATCGATGGATTTCAAGAAGGCGGGCGACCTGATTTACCTGGTCGGGGCGACCTACCGCGAAATGGGCGGCTCCGAGTATTATGCCGCCCACGGACAGCTTGGCGCCGGCGTGCCGCACGTCGAGCCGCAGGTTGCCAAGGTGCTCATGGAGAGTCTGAGCTTGGCGATGGAACAGGGCTTGGTGCGCGCCTGCCACGATTTGAGCGAAGGCGGACTGGGCGTGGCGCTCGCCGAAATGGCTTTCGCCGGCGGACTGGGCGCTAAAGTCGAGCTTCCGAAAGTACCGGTCGGTGAGCCGATTGACCGTGATGATTTTATTCTGTTCGCTGAATCGAACAGCCGTTTTCTCGTTGAAGTGACGGCGGGCAACCGCAAGAAGTTTGAAAAGCTGATGAAGGGCTCCGTTTGCGCCGCCATCGGCAAAGTGGACAAGGCAGCGTTTGTGGAAATCAAGGGGATGCAGGATAAAAAGATTAAACTCCCCTTAACCGGGCTTAAAGAAGCCTGGCAGAAACCGCTGCGGTGGTAGTATGGCGAAAGTACAAACGATAATTTTACGGGCACCGGGTACCAACTGCGATGCGGAGACGGCATATGCCTTCCAGCAGGCGGGTGCGGACACTACGCTGGTGCACGTCAATCAGCTTATCCGCCGCCGCCAGAAACTCGCGGATTATCAAATCATGGTGCTGCCCGGCGGCTTTACCTACGGTGATGACCTCGGCGCAGGCAAAGTACAGGCGAACGAACTGCGGCTCAAGCTGGGTGAGGAAATCGCGCGCTTCCTTGAAGGCGGCGGGCTGATTCTGGGCATCTGTAACGGCTTCCAGGCGATGCTCAAAGCGGGCATCCTGCCGGAACCGGCGCAGGGCGTCAGTACCCGGGTCACGCTGGCAAATAACGATTCCGGCAAGTTCGAGTGCCGCTGGATACACCTGGCGGCGAACCCGAAGAGCAACTGTGTTTTCACGAAAGGAATCGAACGCATGTACCTGCCGGTAGCCCACGGCGAAGGCAAGGTCGTCGCTACCGATGGCATTCTGGACAAGCTGAACATCGCGCTTTATTACACGGATGAGAAAGGCAACCGCAACGCAGGCTACCCGGACAATCCCAACGGCTCGATGCGGAGTATCGCCGGACTGGCAGATGCTTCCGGACGGGTCTTTGCCCTGATGCCCCACCCTGAGCGCTACGTCCGCGGCACACAGCATCCGCAGTGGACACGGCTGGGCATTAAATCATCAGGCGATGGCTTCAAGATTTTCCAGAACGCGGTAAGCTGGGCGCAGCACCTGTAAAGAACGGGTTACAGCCTCGTTAGGGTATTATAGTATTCTTCTACGTTGACTACGCAGTAAGAAAGCTGTTCCGGCAAAACTGAAGAGGGTTCTACGCCAACCGTATTTTCCACGGTAAACAGGTTACTGCCGAGCGTTGCATTTACGGTAATGACACCATAGCTCGCATTGCCTGCCGGGAACCTGCCCGCGGCGCTGCCGGGGTTAAAAAAGAGCGTCCCGCGGTCAAACACGTTATTCATCCGGTGCGTGTGCCCGTAGAGGATGGCATCCAGTTTTTCACCACGGAAACGCGCCTGCAAACCCCGCCGCAAGCCCCAGGGTAGAGAACAACCGTGCCCGTGAACCAGTCCCAGCCGCTTGCCGTCTATCTCGATGATGTCTTGCGCCGGGAGGAGCGCCTTCAGGGATGGTCCGTCATGGTTGCCGGTAATACCGTAGAATTTGCTGGACTTTTTAAATTCCTCCAGCAGTTCGAGGCTGTCAAAATCGCCGAGGTGCAGAATATAGTCGGAACTTGAGAATTCAGATTTAATTGCCGTGGATAACTGGTGCCAGTGTTTGATATGGGTATCCCCGAGTACGCAAATACGCTTCAAGAATCCTCATTCCTTCCCCCTTATCAAACCCATCCAACCTGGCTAAAAATACGGGGAATAAACCTTGCGGCTATTCCCCTGGAATTTCAGTATAAGAGGAGTTGAATTTCATCTATCCTAATTATAGACGCTCTGAAGCACGAGTTCAAATTTAGTCTTCAATCAGCTAGCCCGGATACCTTCAATTCGGTTGCCAGCTTTTCCGCCCCGGTGCCGGCGGCAACAATGTCCCAGGGTAACTTTTGCGTTGTCTCCCATTTTCCGTGGGCATAATAATCAACGTCTAATTGTTGTTTCTCT
>JAQTVW010000130.1 GCA_028706655.1 Dehalococcoidales bacterium
ATGGATTCGAGTGGTCGAGCCGACCGTCATCAGAGGGTTATGCCAGACGATATAAAGGACGCGCGGGCGTTGGACGTCTGGAAGAGCGGCAGTCCTGGCGGTAACGGCGGCGATGCGCTGGCGCATTCCGCTCGTCAGTTGCCGGGCGGCGTCTTCCCGTGCCGTCGCCTTGCCCACCAGTTCAATGGCGGCGATTGTCTCGTCGATAGTGCGGGGGCTGAGAGTGATGACGGTTAAACCGAGCCGCTCCAGTTCCGGTACGATTTTATCCCGGTGCACGTTCGCGGCAATGATGAGGTCCGGCTGGAGAGCGACCACCTTTTCAATGTCCACTGTGGAAAAGCCGCCTATCTTCGGCTTGCTCAGGGCTGCCTCCGGGTAATCGCAGTATTCGGTGACTCCGGCGAGCCTGTCTTCCAGCCCCAGGGCATAGGCGATTTCAGTATTTCCCGGCGCCAGGGAGACGATTTTCTGCGGCGCTTTTTCAATTCTCACCGTTCTGCCCGTCTGGTCAGTCAGTGTCCTGGGAAAACTTCCAGTGCCGGCAGCGGGCAGCGTCGCGGCGGGAGTAGCAGTACAGGAGGTCAACACACCGAGCAGCAGCAGCGGAATGAGCAGAAATTTCCGGGTCTTCATAAGTCTCCCTAAACAAAAGTCCCCTCGCTCCAAACGAGGGGACAATAAAAAGTAGAATTAAAAATCCTACTTCTCCCCGCGGAGCGTGTAGGCAATTCAGTGGTTGGCGTTCTGGCTCTTGGTCTTCGACCAATTACAGCGGCGCGGCCGCGCCGGACTTACACCGGCTTGCTTTTCCAGTTAGGCTCCAGCTTGCGCTAGAGCACC
This sequence comes from Dehalococcoidales bacterium, assembly GCA_028706655.1. Taxonomy (GTDB): domain Bacteria; phylum Chloroflexota; class Dehalococcoidia; order Dehalococcoidales; family RBG-16-60-22; genus JAQTQH01. The sequence goes on from JAQTVW010000130.1 coordinate 844, forward strand.
CCATCGTCGCTATTCAATTATTGTCAGTATAGCAGGATTTGATCTGCTGTGCAAAACGGTTATTTACCGTTTGTGGACGCTGTGTTTTTAGTGCGCCGCGTGAACAGCCGCTTGAGAATGATGCCTGCGATATACAGCGTGCTGATGCAAATCAAGGAATACAGCAGCATTTGCGCCGGACGGATGACCACATGTGCGCCCACGACCTGCCCTGCCACGATGTAGATGCCGTCCAAGATTACGCTGGACACCAGAACGCCAAGGGTGAGCACCTTCAGACGGTTCATGACGGCGAGGGTGAGGGTCAGCGGGACGCGCAGCCAGAACAATCGCCCCAGCGCGACGGAAAAAGGTGACAACAGGTTCAGCTTCCGCAGGAATTTGAAAGGCGGGAAACTGTTATCGGCCAGCTTGGACGAATCAGAAGGGGAGTACTTGCGGTAGAGCCGCTTTAGCGGCAGAGCGCCGAGCCGGCTGAGAAAGTATAGTGTTAGTGTGCCGGTAAGCCTGCCTGTCAGTGCGGATAACCAGAGCAGCGCAAGCTGGGGAAAGGTAATGATGCCCACGCTGAAGTTGTAACCGGAAAGCAGCCATACTGTCTCCAGCAGGTAAGGGATAGAAAAGATACCGAATTCGCCGATGGCGAGGACCAGAAAGAGAATGATTACCAGTTTGGGGCTGAACTCTCCGGCGAAAATGACGACCTGATGCAGTACGCTTTCAAGTAAGTCCATTCAAGTCCTAGTTGTCAGCGGGTACACTTTGCATTTCGGGTATAGTGACAAAAGTATAGTCTTCAGCTTGGAGTTGCTCAATAATTTGCGAAGTGTAAGGTTCATTCGGTCCATCATTAAAAGTCAGGGCAATCACTTTTTCCGGAGATTTCGCTACCATCGCGTAAACCTTGCCGAAGACCGGAGACGCCGGTACTAAGTACCCGGAAGCCAGCAGAGAAGTAATCAGCAAGGCTATCAGCAGAAAAGGATAGGAGACCCTTTTCTGACGGGACTTCGCTGAGGAAGCATGGGCACGGCTGACCACGGGCACGCTGGAAGCATAAAATATCCAGCGAACGATATTCACGAAGACATCCCGGAAAATAACAAACAGGGGATTTTTGACAATGCGCGACGAAGTCAGCACGTATACTCTTGAGTCATAGGTAATCTTTCCGATCTTGCGCAGACGCACTGCGAGGGAGTACTGGTCGGCGGCGTAGGTCAGCCCCTGGTAACCGTGCGCCATCATGAAAGCGCCGCGGCGGAAGGCGAATGTCGCCCCCGATACAAACAGCGGCAGTCCGAAAAGGACAGCCGTCAGCCAGTTGACATAATTGCGGCAAACATATTCGGCAAGCGCCCACCATGGCGGGGTCGTGTAAAGGAATCTCCCGGCGACGGCCACCGCTTCCGGTTCGGAACTGAAGTGACAGGCTATCTTGCGCAGCCAGTCCGTGGGGTAGGTGGTGTCGGCATCCGCCTGGATGAGGATATCGCCGCGGGCGGCTTCCGCGCCAAGCTGACGGGCATGGGCGACTCCCTTTTTCTCGGGGCAGGATACGACTCTCGCGCCAAGTCGGGCAGCGATGGCGGGGGTATTATCCGTACTGCCGTTGTCCGCTACGATAATCTCGTATTCGCCGCGGTAGTCCTGGCTGGTCAAGGACATCAGGCAGACGGGCAGGAGCTTTTCTTCATTTAAAGCAGGAATGACGATACTGATTATCATAGCTACATTGAAAAGTAAAACCTTTCCTATTATGTTCTGACAAGTGGCGATTGTCAAGAATTGAACTTGATAAATCCTGCCTGTGGTAGTATAGTTTAACAGATGTACCAAGAAACGGTGATAGATTTGGAATTGTTCGTCGCACCGGACGTCCTTTCTCTACTGAACAGAATCGGTGGTTTTCTTTCCGGAAGAGGCACGCAGTCATATCTCGTGGGCGGTTTTGTGCGCAGCCTGTTCCTGGAGCGGGAGACTGCTGATATTGATATCGCTGTTACCGGAGACGCACTCAGTACGGCGCGCCGGGTAGCGGACTATCTTGGTGGGACGTACGTTCTGCTGGACGAAGGTAATGGTATCGCCCGGGTTGTCCTGTCCGCGGCAGTATCTCCGACCGGAGCGCCGATGGAACTGGATTTCTCTACCTTGAGAGGCGATATTAAAGAAGACCTCTTTTGCCGTGACTTTACCGCAGATGCGATGGCATTCAAACTCGGTGCTGCCAACAGGTTTTCTCTATCCAATCTCATCGACCCATTAAATGGACATCAAGATGCCAGAGCGCGCATTCTCCGTGCCGTCAATGATACCGTTTTTCATGCTGACCCCGCCCGCCTCCTCCGTGCCGTGCGGTT
>JAQTVW010000131.1 GCA_028706655.1 Dehalococcoidales bacterium
CTGGCGTTCAATGTAATGCTCTCTCAGCGTATTCAAAGAGGCGAAAAAGTCGCGCATCATGACACTCACGGTGTACATCCCTCGGGGCGTTACTTTAATCTTGCCGCGTCCCTGAGCCACTCCCGAAAGCCGCAGTAACAGTAGTTCCATGCCCAGTTTCTTTCTGATTTCGGTCTGGAAACGGCGGCGGAACTTGTCTTCATCGACTTCCAGCCCGAAGAGCTTGGAGAGCAGGTAATAGCGTAAAAGCTCGGTAGGTGATAATTTTCGCCAGCCGGCTATCGGCAGCTTGCCGCTCTCAATCGACGCGCTGTATTTGTCCAGCGAAAAAGTGTTGACGTAGAAGTTGTTTTTGACGATGCTCACCGAGCCGGAGCCGATGCCGATATAGTCATCGGAATCGATGATGTATTCTGCCAGCATGCGGTCGCCGCGGGAGAAGCACCATGCGGTGGAGGCTTTATAGCCGGCAGGTAAAAGCTCTTTCAAAATGATATCGTAAAACCTTTTTTCCTGAGAGGTGTTGATGCGGTTGAAGCGGCGTTCCAGGTCGTCCCGCTTGTGCGGCGAAGCCATTAGGGGGTAGAAAGTCGCCTGGTCGATGCCCAGTTCTTTGAATGTCCGCACATCGGCTTCAAACTGGGCAAGGGTCTGCCCCGGGAAATTGAAGACAAAATCGACGTTGACGGTATCGAATTTTCCCTGGACCAGCCGCAGTCTTTCTTTAGCTTCCGCCCCGCTGACGAACAGCCTGCCCATCGATTTCAATATGCTGTCATCGAAGCTCTGCACGCCTACGGAAAGACGGTTGACCCCGGCGTCTTTGAGCTGGCGGATAGTCTCCTCGTTGATATCGCGTGGGGTCGTCTCAAGCGAAATGCGTTTGACCGTAAAGTTATTCTTGAGATAATCGATGAAAGAGAGAAGCTCATCCATCATGATAGTCGGCGTGCCGCCCCCGAAATAAAAATCGGAAAAGCGGAAGCCTTTCTGGATATAATAATCCAGCTCTTTGCGCAGAGAGACAAAATAGCGCCTCGCCTGGTCTTCTTTGAAAAGGTAACGGTTGAAGCAGCAGAAGGGGCACAAGGTGCGGCAGAAGGGTATGTGGATATAAAGCGAAATGCCTTCATCTACCCCCGAACCCGTGACCACCGTTTCATCGATAGCGGGTCTGAGCTTGAGGAATTTCCTGCCTTCGTAGCGGGTGATAAAGCCAGCGAGTTCCGGTATCATCTTTATCAATACTATACGGTGAATGGGAGGTGAAACACAAGAAAGGTGTAGTATTCATGATAGACCTGCGGTATAATGCTGAATAGTAATTTTCTTCAGCCAACAGGAGATTAAAAGATGCCGGCAAAATTCGAGAATTTACTCAGCCCCGGATTCATGGGGACGATGAAACTGCGGAACCGGGTTGTCCTCCCGCCGATGGTGCGCAACTATGCTACGATTGACGGAATCATCACGAAGCGACTCGTCGACCATTACGCGGCACGCGCGAAGGGTGGCGCGGGACTGATTATTGTTGAATCGAGCCTGGTGCACCTCAGCGGCAAAGCCTGGCACCAGGGCATCGGTATCTATGATGACAGGTGCATTCCGGGACTTGCCGACCTTGCGGAAGCGGTTAAAAGCTGGGGCTGTAAAATCTCTATCCAGTTGACCCATTCCGGCAGGAGAAACACCCTCGGCATACTGGTCGCCGCCCCTTCAGCGATACCATCGCGGCTCACGCTCAACATGCCCCGTGAGCTGACCATCGCTGAAATCGCTGAGCTGGTGGAAGCCTACGCCCAGGCGGCGCGGAGAGCGAAACAGGCGGGATTCGATGCGGTAGAAATGCATGGCGCCCACGGTTATCTTATCAACCAGTTCCTCTCGCCGGTCGCCAACAAGCGCACCGACAAATATGGCGGGGATATCAACGGCAGAACGACCTTTGTGCGGGAAATCATCAAACGAACGAAGGAATTGTGCGGCAACAGCTACCCGATTATGGTCAGGATTAACGGGGAAGACTTCGCCGAGGGCGGCAACAAAATCGAAGATACGGTAGAAATCGCGAAGATACTGGAAGCCGCCGGAGTGGCGGCGCTGGACATCGGAGCGGGCATGAGTGAACCGAGGTCTGACCCGGGGAAGACCCGTCCTTCGACGATAATCTCAGCCTACGGTCCCCGCGGGCTGTTCGTCCCCTATGCGGCTCAGGTCAAGAGCGCGGTCAAGATTCCGGTTATTGCCGTCGGCGGCATCACGCCGGAGGCCGGCGAAGAAATCCTGCGGCAGGGCAAGGCGGACTTTGTCGCGATGGGCAGGAGCCAGCTTGCCGATCCCGAACTGGTGAATAAAGTCGCCCGGGGCGAACTGGAGGACATCCGTCCCTGTACCCGCTGTGTCGAATCATGTCTGGGCAGAGTGCCGCTGGGCATCCGGTGCTGCGTCAACGCGGAAGTGGGTTTCGAGTCCGAGACTCTCAAGGCGGCATTGCAGCGCAAGAAGGTGCTGGTTGTTGGCGGGGGAGCGGCGGGCATGGAAGCCGCCAGAGTAGCCGCGTTGCGCGGTCATGGAGTCACTCTCTATGAACAGAGCGGAAAACTCGGCGGGCATTTCGTGGAAGCCACGGTGCCGGATTTCAAGTCCGACCTCAAGCACTACTATCGCTGGCTGGTACAGCAGGTAAAGAAAACGGGCGTCAAAGTGGAACTGGGCAAGGTGGTCACGGTGAAAACAGTTGCCGCCGCCAAGCCGGACGCGGTAATTGTGGCTACCGGTTCGGTCGCCTGCCGTCCTGAGATACCGGGAATTGACAAGCCATCGGTTGCCAGTGCGATTGACATAATGTTAGGTAAATCCAGTGCCGGAAGCGTGAACCTGGTTGCCGGCGGCAATGCCATAGGGTGTGAGACCGCGGTTTATCTGGCGCAACAGGGGAAGAAGGTGGTTGTGATTGAAATGCTGGCAGATGTTGCCGCTGATTTGCCGGCGACGCGGAGCGAGCTGATTAACCTGATGGCGGCGAATAATGTCGAGATACGCACCGGTCTTAAAGTCATTGCCATTACCGATAGCGGAGTGACCGCCGTTGACAGTAATGGAAAACAGGTGGAACTGGCGGGGGATAAGGTGGTGTTGGCGCTGGGGCTGACTGCACAGGCAGGACTGTACGACGAACTGCGGGACAAAGTCCGC
>JAQTVW010000051.1 GCA_028706655.1 Dehalococcoidales bacterium
ACTGCAGTTCTTTTCCTTTGCGCGTTCGTGCCCGCCACCGTTACATTTCTACCAAACTTAATGATAAAATAGAAATAGGTAAGGGGGGCTTACCGGGATGGGATGATGGGACCAGTCTGTTTACTGGAATGCAATCATATTTCCCCTTGGATTAATAAAATTAAAAGCTAGAGGTTGTTATGCTGAAACCAGCGGTCATATCAAAATTACAGGAGATTACCGGCAAGGCAGCCGTGTTAACCGCTAAAGAAGACCTGGCGGTGTATTCCTTCGATGCAACCGGCATCTGGAGCCATTTACCTGACGTGGTGGTATTACCGACCACCAGCGAGCAGATATCCCGCATCATGAAGCTGGCGAATGAAGAGAAGATACCGGTGACCGCGAGAGGCGGTGGCACGGGATTGGCCGGCAGTGCCGTGCCGGTCAAGGGCGGCATCGTGCTGGTTACGACCAGGCTAAACAAGATTCTGGAAGTCAACAAAGCTAATCTCAGCATCGTGGTTGAATCCGGGCTCGTTCTGCAGGAAATGAACGTGGAACTGGCGAAACTGGGATTATTTTTCCCGCCCGATCCGCAGAGCTTCAACGGCTGTACAATCGGCGGTGTCGTTGCCATGAATTCCGGCGGGCCTGCCTGTGTCAAGTACGGCGTGGTCAAGCAGTATGTCCTCGGGCTGGAAGTGGTCTTAGCCACCGGGGAAATCGTCAAGCTGGGCGGCACTACCTCTAAGAACCGGCAAGGCTACGAACTGGCAATACTGTTCGCCGGTTCGGAAGGCACGCTGGGCATCATCACCAAGGTCACATTAAGACTCTTACCCGCGCCGCAGGCGCGCAAGTCCATGATAGCGGTATTCAATGATGTCACCGTTGCAGGTGAGGCGGTATCGGCGATTATCGCCAGCGGAACGATACCTTCCAAGATAGAAATGCTGGACAACTGGTTTTTACAGCGGATAGAAAAGCTGACACCGATGGGTCTGCCGGTGGACGCCGATGCCATGCTGATAATCCAGATTGACGGCACGGTAGAGACGATAGAATCCGATGCTCGGCGCATCTTCGATATTCTGAAGAAGAGCGGCGCAAAAGACGCCCGGCTGGCGAAAGACGATGCCGAATCAGCCCAGTTCTGGACGGCAAGAAGCGGCGGTATGGCTGCGGTCAGCAGCGCCGCCAGGGTCAATTTGAGTGAAGATGTGACCGTGCCCCGGAATAAGATTCCCGATTACATCAAAGGTATTCGCGAAATCGCGAAAAAGCACGATTTGACTATCGTGCTTTCGGGTCATGCCGGGGACGGCAATATTCACCCCTCGATATTGACGGACGACCGGGACAAGGTGCATTTTGCCCGGGCGCACAAAGCTATGGATGAGATTGTTGACATGGCGCTCGCGCTGGGCGGCGTGATTTCCGGAGAGCACGGCATCGGGATTTCCAAACAGCGCTATTTCAAAAAAGCGGTGGACCCGGTGGCGATTGAAATAATGAGGAAAATCAAAGGCGCTCTGGACCCCAACAACATCCTCAATCCGGATAAAATCTGGGAGAACTAATTGTGGCAAAATCCGAGTTTAAAGAAATCAAGAAATTTGAAAAAGAGATTGAGCAATGCGCCAAGTGCGGCATGTGCGCTTTCTGGTGTCCGGTATACCAGGAGGAACGTGTCGAATACTCGCTGGCGAGGGGCAAGAACGTCATCATCCGGGGGCTGCTCTCCGGCGAACTGGAACTAACCGATAAGGTCGCCGACCGGCTGAACAAGTGTACCCTGTGCGGTACCTGCACCCAGAACTGTTCGGCAAGGGTGAAAATTCCCACGGCAATCGTCGCCGCACGCGCTGATAAAGCGAAGAACAAGGGGGTCAACTTCCCATACAACCTGGTCTATCGGCAGGTACTGCCGCGCCGGGAGCTCTTCGGCAATCTGCTGCGGTGTGCCTCATGGTTCCAGGGCATTTTCCTGCCCAAGACCGAAGGCAGCGTCCGGCACCTGCCGGCTTTCCTTTCGGCGATGGGCAAAGGGCGGCAGATACCGCAAATCGCCCCCAAGTTTCTGAGACAGATGGTGCAGGTCGTCAACAAGACGCCGGAAGGTACGCCGACGAGGATGAAGGTGGGTTACTTCACCGGCTGCATGACCGAATATGTTTTTCCTGAATTAGGCAAGCACATCGTCGATTTTCTGACCCGCAACGGCGTGGAGGTAATTGTCCCCGAGGCACAGGGTTGCTGCGGCGCGCCGGTGTACCTGGGCGCCGGAGATTTCGATACGGGGAGAAAGTTAGCCGATACCAATGCCAAAGCATTTACCGACGTGGATTACGTGATTACCGATTGCGCCAGCTGTGCCTCCGCCATCAAGGACTACAAGAAGTTCCTCGCCGATAATCCCGAGAGAGAAGAGGCTTACGGCAAATTCGGCGACAAGATTAAGGATGTCTCGGAATTCCTTGTCGATGTGTTAAAGCTCCCGGCGTCTGCCTACAAACCTTCGGCGGCAGCGAAAGGGAAGAAGGTCACCTGGCATGACCCTTGCCACCTCAACCGCTACCTCGGGGTCAAGAGCCAACCGCGCCAGATAATGAACTCCATCCCCGGCGTGGAGTATATCGAGATGCCCAACGCCGATCGTTGCTGCGGCATGGCGGGCACCTTCAGCATTTATTACTACGGACTTTCGCAGAAGATTGCGGATAAAAAGGTGGAGGGCATCAAGGCGACCGGAGCGGATATCGTAGTGACCGGCTGTCCCGGCTGCCAGATACAGCGTATGGACAACACGATGCGGCACAAGGTGCCGGTGAAAGTCATGCATATCATGGAATTACTGGAATAAATATCGCAATTGCTTGAGGGTCAGGTCTTAATTAAAAGGAGAGGTGTATGCCGGAAGGAAAGGGAGTCAAGGACTTATTAAAAGAGGTTATCGAACCGGGGCTGTGTACCTTCTGCGGTGCCTGTTCCGGGGGTTGTCCGTACCTCGTGCCTTATAAAGGCAAGGTAGCGCTGATGGACGCCTGTACTCGTTCCGAGGGTCAGTGCTACGGCTATTGCCCGCGCACCAGTGTCGATATGAGCGCGATTAGTAAACAGCTCTACGGCGAGCCGTATGGCGAGGCGAAGCTCGGCACGGTTAAAGAAGTCATCATCGCCCGGTCGACCGATGCGAAAATCAAGGGAAAAGCACAGTACGGCGGAACGGTATCCGCTCTCTTATCGGTGGCGCTGGCAGAGGGGCTTATCGATGCCGCCATCCTGACCAAAACCGGGGAAGACAAAGCTCCCGGCGCTTTCGTCGCGCAAAGTACCGAAGAGGTGATACAGGGCGCCGGCTCTAACTACCTGGCGTGCCCCGTCATTGAAACCTACAACCGCGAGCCTAAAGACAGCAAACGCAAGTTGGGCATTGTCGGCGTGCCTTGCCAGATGATAGCCCTCGGCAAAATGAAAACGAAGCCGCCGCAGAACCGGTCTGACATCGGTAACGTCAAACTGGCAATCGGACTGTTCTGCACCTGGGCACTCTCTCCTGATGGATTTTACAAATTCCTTAAAGACAATCTCGACCTGCCCAAGGTTACCCGCTTCGATATTCCACCGCCGCCCGCGAAAAGATTCGATGCTTACATCGGAACGAAAAAGACATCCTTCCCGCTGGAGCAAATCAGGCAATACACCATGCCCGCCTGCGCCCTGTGCCTCGATATGACCGCCGAGTTCTGTGATGTCTCGGTAGGCTCAGTAGAAGGTATGGAAGGCTGGAACACGGTCATTGTCCGCACTGATGCCGGCGCGAAACTGATTGCGACGGCGAAGAAAAAGGGCAAGCTGGAGACGGCAAAACTGCCGCCGGAAAATCTGGCTCATCTGAAAGAAGCAGCGGCGCTGAAAAAGAAGCGCGCTTTAACTGAGATTATTAAACGCAGCGGCAGTAAAAACAAACTGATGTATATCGGGCTGCCGCCGCGCGTCGTGGATAAATTCTTGAATGGGCAAGGAGGAAAGTAAATATGCCAGGCTTTGAAGTTGATGCACCCGGAACGACCCAGTTACTCATGGGCAATGAAGCAATCGCCCGTGGAGCGCTGGAAGCGGGCATCGGGTTTGCTTCTTCATATCCCGGGACACCGTCGTCAGAAATAATGGGCAGCCTTGCGCCGGTGGCCAAGAAGATGGGTTTTTACGCCGAATGGTCGGTAAACGAGGCAGTCGCCATCGAAGCTGCGGCGGGCGCTTCTTTTTCCGGAGTCCGTTCCATTACATCTATGAAACAGAACGGGCGCAGCGTCGTGACTGACTTTGTGGCGACACTCGTTCTGACCGGCCTTGGCAAGGCAGGCATGGTGCTGGTCGTCTGCGATGACCCCCAGGCGCACTCCAGCGGCAACGAAGACGATACCCGCAACATGGCGAAATGGTTCGATATCCCGATGGTGGAACCGGGCAACTACCAGGAAGCCAAGGAAATGACCAAATGGCTGTTCGACCTCTCCGAGGAGCTGGACAGTCTGTGCCTGCTGCGCAGCGTCACCCGTATCTCCCACTCCCGCGGCAATGTCAAGCTTGATGAACTGCCGAAGAAAAAGCCGAAAGCTTACTTTGACGAAGCCCATAATATATGGAATCCCCGGCAGAGTAAATTCGTGCAAAATCCGCCGCCGGTAAAGCATGCCGAGCAGCACCAGAGGCTGGCGAAAGCGCAGGCGATATTCGAAAAGTCTCCCTTCAACTGGTATGCGGGACCCGCCAAGGCAGACCTGCTTATCATCACCGCCGGCAGCGGGTGGCTGCACACCCAGGAAGTGGTCAAGAAACTCAATCTAGAAAAGAAAGTCGGTATTTTGAAACTGGGCACCCTCTGGCCGATGCCGGAAAAATTCGTGACGAAATACCTGGCGAAATCTTCCAAAATCCTGTTCGTGGAAGAGGTCGACCCATTCATCGAGCGGAACGTCATGGAACTGGTGGCGAATATGGCTCCGGACAGCCCCCGTCCCACCTTCTACGGCAAGCGTTCCAAGCACATCCCTGACACCGGCGAACTCACCCCGGACATCATCATCAAAGCCATCACCGGCATCCTGGACATAAAATACCAGAGCCGGGATGCAAAATACGCTAAAAAAGCCGAGAAGCTGGCGAAAGCCCTCGTCCCGGTACGGAGCCTAGCGCTGTGCCCCGGTTGCCCCCACCGCGCCACCCTGTGGTCGGTCAAGACTGCGCTCAAACTGGACGGGCGTAACGGCGTTACGACCGGTGATGCCGGTTGTTACGCCATGGGCACCGGAGCCACCGGCTACTTCCAGGTAAGAGAAAATCATTGCATGGGCGGCAGCTGCGGCATCGCGACCGGTCTGGGCAGCCTGGCGCAGTACGGCTTCGACCAGCCGGTGGTTGCCCTCTGCGGCGACTCCTCGTTCTTCCATGCCAATATCCCGGCGTTTATCAACGGCATCTGGAACGATTCCAACTACACCCTGCTGATACTGGACAATAACGCTACTTCGATGACGGGCTTCCAGCCGCATCCCGGTGTTGGTGCAAACGCGATGGACGACTCGGCGAAAAAAATCAGCATCGAGGCGTTGTGCCGCTCACTGGGCGCTCGCGTTGAAGTCTGCGACCCCTTCGACCTGAAAAAGACCACCGGAACATTGCTGGAAATGATGGCGGATAACAAGGGCAGTAAGGTACTGATAAGCCGCCGCGAATGCCAGCTGGTCAAAGCCAAGAAAGAAAAAGCCAAGTACAAAGTCCATGTCGACGAGACGAAATGCGTCGGCGAGAGTTGTGGCTGCGATAGATTGTGCACCAGGGTGTTCCGCTGCCCCGGGCTCACCTGGGACAAAAAAGCCGGTAAATCCAAGATTAATACTGTCCTCTGCGCCGGTTGCGGCGTATGCGTCGATGTGTGTCCGCAGGGCGCCATCGTAAAGGAGGTAGCCTAACCGTGAAGAAATTGATGAAAGACCCCTTTAACCTGGTTATCGCCGGCGTCGGCGGGCAGGGTAATGTCGTGCTCTCCCAGCTTATCGGTACTGCACTGGTAAATGCCGGTTATCTGGTGACTATCGGCGAAACTTACGGGGCTTCCCAGCGTGGCGGCCCGGTGATGAGCCACATGAGAGTATCCAAGGAAATGGTATATAGCCCCCTCATTGCGGAAGGCACTGCCGATGTCATCCTGGGCATGGAACCGTCAGAAACCCTCCGCATGCTGGGCAGGTTCGGTAATCCGGAGGTCAAGACCATCGTGAACCCCCAACCGATATACTCCGTCGATGTCGCCGGCGGCGAAGCGGAATACCCCGAGATGGACAAGCTTATGGACGCCATCAAGGGACTTTCGGCGAAAACCTGGGTAGTCAGTGCCACCGAGGAAGCGGACAAAATGGGTAGCCCTATTGTCGCCAATACCATCCTCGTAGGCGCGCTGGTCGGTTCGGGCGTCCTGCCGCTGGACCGTAAGGCGATGGAACCCATTTTGCAGGAAAGGTTCCCCAAAGCCCTCGAAGTTAACCTGAAAGCCTTCGATAAGGGCATGGCGCTGGTAGCTAAATAAAGTATAATCAAATCGATATAGCCGGTCGGGCGCTACTGTTCAGGTAAATGCTCAACCGGCTATATTATTGAGATATGATTGAACCGCTGGTATTCCTCAAAGGCATCCTCTTCGGGTTAGCCGTCGCCGCGCCGGTGGGGCCTATCAGCATCCTTTGCATCCGGCGCACTCTCGCGGAAGGCGGCAAGTCCGGTTTCGTTTCCGGGCTCGGCGCCGCCACCGCTGATGGTATTTATGCCGCGATTTCCGCTTTCGGCGTTACCACCCTCGCTGGTTTACTCACCGGCGGGCACATCTGGTTTCGCATCAGCGGCATCGCATTTCTGGCCTATCTGGGTGTCAACACCTTTCTCACGAAACCGGCCGAGCAAGTAAATTCCGTCAACAGGCAGGGGCTGTGGAAAAACTACGGCTCCACCTTCTTTTTGACCCTCACCAACCCCCTGACCATCATTTCTTTTGCGGCTCTTTTCGCCAGTGCGGGCATCGGTATGGCATCGCAGGGATACTGGTCGGCGGTATTGACTGTCCTGGGGATAATAACAGGTTCAATGCTCTGGTGGGTGTGCCTCAGCTACGGCATCAGCAGATTCCGGACTAAAATCAAGCCGCGCGGGTTCCTCTGGATAAACCGGATTTCCGGAATTACCATCATCGGATTTGCCGCGGCTGCCGCGTGGATGTTGCTTTAGCAACTGGTTCGGTTACCTTCGCAAATGAAAAGGGCGCTACCGCGGTAGCGCCCTTCGTTTTGTTTGATGAAGTGTTAATTTACCACTTGGAGATAACTTCTTTCCAGAAGTCGTAAACGCCCTTCTTGCCGGGTCCGCCGGTATAGCCGGCACGTACCATCATGCGGATCATCGGATGGACATGACCCTTGGCAAAACCGAGTTCCTTGATGCGGTCTTCTTCGCCGGTGACCTGGATGTTCCAGCCGCCGGTAAGGTCGCCGAGCTCCAGCGGGCCCATCGGGCGGTTGAAGCCGAGGCGGACGGCGCGGTCGATATCCTCAGGAGGCGCGACATGCGACCAGAGCAGGTCGATGGCATCCTCATCGCCGGTGATGGTGGCGCAGCGGTTTGCCAGGAAGCCGTAGGTATCGCGGCAGTAGATAGGCTCTTTGTTGAGCTTCTTGGCAAGGTCGAAGATGACCTCGGCGGTTTCCGGGGCAGTGAGTACTGCGCGTACCACTTCAACGAGCTTCATGACTGCCGGCGGATTGAAGAAATGCATGCCGCAGACCTTGTCCTGTCGCTTGGTCACGCTGGCGATTTCGGTGACGCTGAGGTAAGAAGTATTGGTCGCCAGTATGGCATGCGCCGGGGCAGCGGCATCAAGCTGCTTGAAAATGTCTTTTTTGAGCGCCATGTTCTCGAAAACAGCCTCGATGACGATATCGGCATTGGCGACAGCCTGTGCCAGATTGGCTGTACCCGAGATGCGCCCGAGAATTTCTTTCGCCTGGTCGGCGGTCATCTTGCCCTTATCGACGAAGTATTTCTGGAGCGAATCGCGCTGGCGCTTGAGTCCGGCGTCGACCAGCTCCTGCTTCGTATCGGTCATGACGACTTTCAAACCGGCCAGCTGAGAACAAAGCTGGGCAATCTGCGCGCCCATGTTACCGGAACCGACAATAGCTACTGTCTTGACATCTGCTAACTTCATGCAAACTACCTCCTGTTTTTTATTTTATTTACGTTATAGACCGACGATAAGGACGCTCACGGTAGCGCTGCCCGGGACGCCGCCCAGGTTGTGAGTCAGTCCGAACTTGCAGTCCTTTACCTGCCGGGGTCCCGCTTTGCCCTGGAGCTGCTTGTACTCTTCGTACATCATGCGCAGACCGGAAGCGCCAATCGGGTGGCCGAAGCACTTCAAGCCGCCATCGGTGTTGACGGGAAGGTCGCCGGTGAGGGAGAAGCTGCCCGCTTCGATTTCTTGCTTGGCAGTGCCGCGTTTTGCCCACTGGAGGTCTTCGTAGATAACAGCTTCGGTGATAGAGAAGCAGTCATGAACTTCCGCGGTGCTGATTTCTTCACGCGGATTCTTGATGCCGGCTTCGGCGTAGGCTTTCTTGCCAGCCTCAACGGTCTCCGGCACCCAGGAATAATCGTAAGACGGGTCCATGAAACCTTCGTTGGGACCGACGGCAATCTGGAGCGCCTTGATATAGACCGGGTCGGGACGGAACTTCTTTGCCATGTCGGCGCGGCAGATGATGGCGGCGGCAGCGCCGTCGCTCACGCCGCAGCAATCGAACAAGCCGAGCGGCCATGCGATGATGGGGGCATTGAGCACCTGCTCCAGCGTCACCTCTTTCTGGAAGTGGGCTTTGGGAGACAGCGAGCCGTTGTGATGGTTCTTCACGGCGATTCTGCCCAGCATTTCCTTGCCTTCCTGCGGGCCCAGCCCGTACTTGGCGAAGTAGCCGGTCGCCATCAGGGCGAAGCCGCCGGGAGAGGAGAAGTTACGGGAGCGGAAAGTGTTGGGCTGCCCGAAGGTGCCCATCGCCATATCGCTGTCCGGCAGACCGCTGAACCCGGAGTCCTTCAGCTTTTCCATGCCGACGGCGAGAGCGATATCGTAGACCCCTGCAGCGACGGCGTACGCCGCGTTGCGCAGGGCATCGGAGCCGGTGGCGCACATGTTCTCCACGCGGGTGATGGGGATGTACTGGAGTTTGAGCGCGGCGGCGAGCGGCTGCCCGGAGCCGGGCATCATGGAGAGGAAGGTGCCGTACCAGGCTGCCTGGATGTCCTTCGGGTCGATACCGGCATCCTGATAAGCTTCGTAGGCGGCATCAACCATCAGGTCGATGGGGCTCATGTCCCAGTTTTCGCCGAACTTGGTGCAGCCCATGCCCACGATGGCGACTCGGTCTTTGATACTTTGCATTAGTAAACCTCCTTCAACGGACCAGCACAGAGTTATTTATTGATATAGGAAACGTAATTGGTATCCAGCGGCGGCATCTTCGCTTTGATGACATCCGCATAGTCTTTCTGCTTCTTGACAACATCGTTGGTTTCCCAGCCCGGGATGCCCGCCAGTCTCTTGGCGGCGGCTTTGTATAAGTCCCAGTTGGCGCTGGCGTAGAACATCATTTCCTGGGTTGCGAGCGAACCTTCGGCATGGATGTTATGAGAGACATGCTTGCCGCCGGTGATATCCGTGACCAGCTTGATTGCCTTCAGGCGGTGCTCGGTGGGGATGCCCGCCTTGCCGGCGAGATACTTCTCCAGGTAGGGGCGTTCCTTGGGATTCGCCCAATCGCGGTAGGAAATCGGGTCGGCGACGATGCCGCCGGCGATATCCTGGATAACCTTGGAAACCTCGTGATAGTTGGAGGCGTAAACATACTTGGCGATGTTGGTGTACATCGAGTCCGGGTTGACCCAGTTGGTGCCGGGTTCCGGTTCGGGGAACATGCAGGCAGCCTTGCTGACAATCTTGAGCGTTTCAGTAACCTGCGCCAGGTAAGCCAGTTTGGCGCGGATGTGCGGATAGCTCTCCAGTCCGTTGTACTCTGCCATCAGCGCCGCGACGCCGGTCATGTTTTCCATGGCGGAAACCATGCGGCTGCAGGCGAACAGTCTGTGGAAAGTACCGAAGGCGCGCGCCATGTCGCGGGAGAACTGCCACTCGCCGCACATGAACACTTTTTCCCACGGTACGAAAACATCATCGAAAACAATCAGGCACTCGCCGCCGCCGACCTCGTTCATCTTGGAGGCATTGGGGAAATCCCAATCGGTCTCCTCGGTGCGCTGCTGGCGCAGTTCCGGCTCGGCGGAAATCAGAGTAATGCCCTTGGCGTTGAGCGGCGTGGCGAAGACGACAGCGTAGTCTTTGTCTTCTTCCCCGTGAGCGCGGCAGGGCAGGACAATGGCTTCGTTGGAAGCCGGGGTGAAGCTGATGTGATACTTGGCGCCCCGGACGACGATGCCTGCCTTCTGGCGGTCGACGACACGGACGTAAAAGTCCTTGTGCTGGACCTGTGCGGCGGCATGCAGATGGCGGTCGCCTTTGACATCAGTCTGAGCGCCGGTGATGCCGATATCGGTCTTCTGGATGTGCTTGCGGTAGGCTTCGACGTTCTGGGAGTAGTGCGTGCCCATCGCGGCATCGATTCGCTTGGCGACGACGGTGGAAGAAGCGAGGGCATCGACGCCCATGCTGTGGCAGCCCATACCGCCGAACCGTGCACCTTCGACATAAGCCTCGCGCTTGCGCACTAGTTCCTCGGTATTGCGCGGCTGCGTCCAGAGGAAGTTGACATCTTCGCCATCGGCATCTTTGGTGACATAAAGATGGCGCATATCCGGGTCGTTCGGGAGCGCCCAGTCGATAGCGCCGTTCCAGATGTTGCGTGCCAGGACAGGGTGGCGGGTGACATCATTGACTCTCTCGCCTAGGTGATAGAGTACTCTGCCGTCCCGCAGGCTTTCCAGGTATTGATCGATGGTCCTAATCACAAAAAGCTCCTCCTTTTATTAATATCGAACGTGCGGAGTATAAACCGGGAGTAAAATTCCTCTTTCAGTATATAACATCGCCTGCGGACTTGCCAAACAGTCTTTCAGAGAGTCGCAGGCAGGGGTGTGACGGTGGTTTTCGTTGGATTCTAATGACTTTTTCATGCAGCGCACCCGGCGGCATAATTGCCGCGGGTAAATAGAAGCTCCGGAATCAATATATACGATGATATCTTAATAGTCAAGAAAGGTATTTATCGGTATTATTTGCATTTGGTGTCATCCTTTCCTATAATGCTGTTAACATGAAGGCGGAATGGGTTTATGCGCTTATCGTAGTTGGGGGCACCTTCCTTATTTGGTCGCTCATTCAAATCGGTGATTTCGCACACCAACACCCCGTTTGGTTTTGGGCTATCGTGGCATCTATTATCATTACTTTCGCTTGTTACGTTTTTAGAAATGGTATTTCTTCCATTATTACGAACATTCGTTATTACAGAGCGGAGAGTAAGAAACAAAAACACAATAGGAATACTGACTAAATAACTCAATGCTATTATTTCGTTCCACTCCATCATCTTAGCTTCACTTCCTTTGGTGATATTCGTGGCATCGGCTGACTGATTCTAACCCGCTTACGTGGTCTACCTATCTGGATAGATGGCATCTTAGCTTTGCCTCTCGGTTGATGTTCAATGATGATAGGTGTTGACGGTTTGTGTTTACGGATAATGTCTGCCCAATTTTGATAGGGATATTCTACCCCTGCCGCTTGTGCGGGTGTCTTATCGCATAGTGAAGTATGCGGGCGTAGATAGTTGTAATGTACCAGCCAGCCGCCTATGAAGTCGTGAGCTGTTTCCAGATTCTTTAGACCACGCATTACCTTTGTGCGCTGTTTCAAGGTACTATGAAATCTCTCAATCATTTGTGTATTGTTTTCTACGGCAAATGGCTTGCTCTGAATATGCTCTGCGTCTTTACCGTAACGCACGTCTAGATACGAAGGTAGTTTATCGGTAATAACCTTATCGGGTTGTTTACCAGCCGTCTTAACGGCTTTATCCATAAGTATTTGAGCATCACGAGTGGTGCGGCTTCGGGATATGCGGGTAGCCAATAGGTAGCGTGTCTTATAGTCTATGATGTCCCATAGCCATACATTCTGACCATCAATCTCTATAACTGTTTCATCGGAAATCCAGACGTTGCCAACATCTTTAGGTTGGTAACGTCTGACGCTATCGGTAGCATATTGGGTGTACTTCTGTATCCATTCGTAAATCGTGGCGGTTGAAGGCATATTGCCATGTTCCTGTTGTAAATTCCTGCGAATAGCCTTAATGCTCATGCCTTCATAGAACATATTAAGAGCGGTTGTTACTTGATTAGCAGCGGTTTTCATGTGGAACGTCATATCGTCATTCTTAAATTTACTACCACAGTCGTTACAGAAGTAACGCTGAACACCCTTATACAGTCCATACTTGCGAACATGAGTAGACTTGCATTGCTTACAAGGCGGATTTGAAGTTATTATATTTTCACTTACCATCTTCTATTTTCCCTTCTTGCTTCAACTTGATAAAGGCATATGTGGTAAATGAAATCCAGCATACTAATACTGATAAACTCACAATTATTCTTTCGTTACCCGTCAATAGAAACAGAGCGAACACAAAACCAAGAAACAATAATCCTGAGTTTAGAGCTGCGAATCCCCCTTTAGTTTTCACAGCGCCTAACTCCCTGATAACCATATGGAACTTTGAAGAGCTTATTGGCGAAGTAACCATTTATAGCACCCCCTATTTCCTTAAGGGGATTATAGACCCATTCTAATAAAGACACCATATGCAAATAAAACCT
>JAQTVW010000052.1 GCA_028706655.1 Dehalococcoidales bacterium
TGAAATCAGCGAACTCCTCCGCCGTGAGGTCAAAGACCCGCGGCTGAACAGCCTCGTTTCCATCACCGATGTCGAGACTTCCCAGGATATGAAGCACGCCCGGGTCTTCGTCAGTTGTATTTGTACTGAAGAAGAAAAGCAGGATATCCTCAAAGCGCTGACTTCTGCCGCCGGCTTCTTCCACCATGAATTGACCAGGCGGCTTCATATGCGCATCATCCCTGACCTGAGCTTCCAGTGGGACGATACGATGGAGCGCGCCGACCATATTACCCGGCTCCTCGACCAGGTAAACGCCGAGCGCGAAGAGCAGTAGCCTTTCCTCTCTCCTCGCGGGAGAGGAATAAGGTGAGGGGGTATACAAGCGATTCACCCTCACCCACGCCCTCTCCCATCAAGTGAGAGGGATTTCTTCTATCCCTTTATTCGCCACACACAACACAAACACTTTTATGGAAGCGATACTGAACATCAACAAGCCTGCCGGAATGACCTCCTACGATGTCGTCGCGGCGGTCAAGCGGCTCAGCAGGGAAAAGCGCGTCGGGCATGCCGGCACTCTCGACCCCGATGCCACCGGTGTCCTGCCCGTCTGCCTGGGTCGCGCCACTCGCATTATCGAATTCCTGACCGGCAGTACCAAGTCCTACCGTGCCGTGATAGAACTGGGCACGGTCACAGATACTTACGATGCCGGCGGCAAGGTCATCCAGACCGGCGATTCCTCCGGCATCAGCCGTGAACAGTTTCAAATGGCACTCGCTTCCTTTCTCGGTACTATCGCGCAAACGCCCCCGATGTACAGCGCCCTGAAGCACCACGGCGAGCCGCTTTACAAGCTGGCGCGCGCCGGCATTACCGTAACCAGGGAGAGCCGCCCGGTGCAGATTTATCAAATACAACTCATTGATTGGCAGCCGCCCCGGGCGACCATCGAAGTAGAGTGCGGCAAAGGCACCTACATCCGCTCGCTGGCGCATGATATCGGGCAGCATCTGGGCTGCGGCGCGCATATGAAAAGTCTGGTGCGCCTCCGCTGCGGCATCTTTAACTTGGATGACGCTATTACCCTCGCTGATTTAGCAGAGGCTTTCCGCTATGGCTACTGGGAGCACTTTGCCTATCCCACAGATACCGTGCTTCATGACTTGCCGGTGATGATCTTGAGCGAAGCCACCGCGCAGGCTGTCCGGCAAGGCAATGCAGTACCACCCCGCCAGAACACCACACCCCAACCGGAAGATGTCTGCCGGGCTTATACTATTGAAGGCGATTTTCTGGCAGTACTCCGCTTCAATGGCGAGACCAGACTGTGGCAACCCAAAAAAGTGTTCCCGGCAGGCAGCCAAGCTTGACAGCCTCCGCCCAATGGGGTATAGTGCATCGGATGTCACAAGGAGGAGCAAACGTGCAAGCATATTGCTTTAAGTGTCGCGCTAAAAAAGAAATTAAAAATCCGCAGAAAGTCACTTTGAAGAACGGTAGACCGGCTACTCGTGGCGTCTGCCCCACTTGCGGGACCAAACTTTTCAGGATTGGATAAAATAATACTACCGCTGTCAATAATATTCATAGATACAAATCCACATCATCCGGCATAAAGAACCGCTGGAAAATCACAAAACAAATCTAAATTATGGGGGAGTATTAAAACATGGGAAAAATCAACGTAGCCATCGTTGGATGCGGCAACTGCTGTTCCGCACTGGTGCAAGGCGTTCATTTCTATCGTAATGCCAAAGAAGACGAGTTCGTTCCGGGATTGATGCACGTCAACCTGGGCGGCTATCATATCAGCGATATCAACTTTGTCGCCGCTTTCGATATCGATAAGAACAAGGTCGGCAAAGACCTCTCGCAGGCGATTTTCACCCCTCCGAATAACACCTACAAATTCTGCGACGTACCCAATCTGGGCGTCAAAGTCAACCGCGGCATGACCCATGACGGTCTGGGCAAATACCTCTCCCAGATAATCGAGAAATCTCCCGGACCGACCGCCGATATTGTTAAAATCCTCAAGGAAACCAAGACTGATGTCGTCCTCAACTACCTGCCCGTAGGCAGCGAAGAGGCGACGAAATGGTATATCGAGCAGATTCTGGCGGCAGGCTGCGGCATGGTCAACTGCATCCCCGTCTTTATCGCCCGTGAGAAGTACTGGCAGAAGCGCTTCGCCGACCGCGGTCTACCGGTCGTCGGCGATGATATTAAATCCCAGGTGGGCGCGACCATTACCCACCGCGTCCTCACCCGCCTCTTCCGCGAGCGCGGCGTCAAGCTGGAACGCACCTACCAGCTCAACGTCGGCGGAGATACTGATTTCCTCAATATGCTGGAGCGGGAGAGACTGGAATCCAAGAAGATTTCCAAAACAAACGCCGTTACCTCACAGCTTGATTATCAACTCGACCCGAAGAACATCCACGTCGGTCCGAGCGATTATATTCCCTGGCTGGACAATCGCAAGTTCTGCTTCATCAAGATGGAAGGTACGACCTTCGGCAACGTACCTCTTAACCTGGAATTGAAAATGGAAGTCTGGGACAGCCCCAACTCCGCCGGTGTGGTCATCGATGCCCTGCGCTGCGTCAAACTCGGCATGGACAAGGGTCTGAAAGGCGCTCTGGAAGGACCGGCGTCCTACTTCATGAAATCGCCGCCCGTCCAGTATTCTGATGACGAAGCGCGCCGCCTGACCGAGGAATTCATCGCCACCAACGCGCAGACAGCTCCAAAAACTTCGGCGAAGAAGGCTGCCGGGAAATAAGTAACCCAAAGCCCCGGACAACGCTGATGTACCGATGAAGATAGCGCTGGTTTCGCCCTATGACTTCGCATATCCGGGGGGCGTGGTTAACCATATTTCCTGTCTGGAACATCAGTTGACCCTGATGGGGCACGAAGTCAGAATTATTGCACCGGCTTCCCAGTCGGTAGCAGACTTCGGCGAGAGGTTTATCCCGGTGGGTAAACCGCGCCCGCTTCCTGCCAGCGGTTCAGTGGCGCGTATTGTCATTTCCCCCTGGGTAGCCAAACGGGTAACGGCAATCCTGGAACGGGAGCATTTTGACATCATTCACCTGCATGAACCGTTTATGCCTTTTCTATGCACGACCGTGCTGCGCCTGTCCAAAACGCCTGCCGTGGGTACTTTCCACGCCTCCGGCGGCAAGCCCTGGTATAATATCTGCACTCCCGCGGGTAAATTCTTTCTCAAGAAATGGTCGCACCGGCTTGACGTGCGCCTTGCTGTATCACCGCCGGCATTGAACTACATCCGCAAGTACTTCCCAGGCGACTATGCCATCGTCCCCAACGGCATCGATACCCGGCATTTTCGCCCGGACGTTGCCCCGCTGGAAGAGTTTAATGACGGCAAGCAGAATATCCTGTTCGTGGGCAGACTGGAAAAGCGCAAGGGCGTAGACTACCTGCTTGATGCCTACCGGATAATCAAGCCGGATTTTCCCGATGCCCGCCTGATTATCGTGGGACCCGGTGTGCGGCTGCGCAATAAATATGAGAAGCGAGTCGCGCAGAATGGTCTTGAAGATGTGGTCTTCCGCGGCTACGTTCCTTTTGCGGATTTACCGCGTTATTATAAGAGCGCTACCGTGGTCTGCGCACCGGCGACCGGCTGGGAAAGCTTTGGTATCGTACTGCTGGAAGCGATGGCAGTCGGTAAACCGCTGGTTGCCTCAGATATCGAAGGTTATGCCACTGTCGTCAATAACGGTGAAGATGGTCTGCTGGTGCCCCCGCGCAATGCGGCTAAACTGGCGGAAGCCCTGCGACGTGTCCTGACTGATGAAGCCCTGCGACAGAAGCTGGCGGTCAACGGCAGAGAGAAGGCGCTCCGCTACGATTGGAACAATATCACGCACCAGTTGGTCGAGTTTTATCAGAAAGCGATTATGCAGCGGTCATCCCGCGTTGGAAATTAGTTTTGAGATTGTGCAATGTCAAAAAATAATGATATCCGGAAAAACCTGCAACAATATTTCACCGACCCGATAGTCCGGTTACTGGCGAAGACGCCGGTCACGCCGAATGCCGTGACAGTCATCGGTTTTCTGGTGACGGTGCTGGCGGCGGCATATGTTGGCGTGGGCGAACTCTTCATCGGTGGTCTGGTCGTGCTGGCAGCCGGCTTCATGGATATGCTCGATGGCGCTCTGGCGCGCCTGACCAACCGGGCGACGCGCTTCGGCGCGGTGCTGGACTCCACGCTGGACCGCCTTTCGGAAGCTTCCCTGCTGCTGGGTATCCTGGTATTATTCGCCCGGCAGGGACTGGTGGCAGAGAGCCTGCTCGTTGGGCTTACTCTGGTCGGCTCACTGATGGTCAGCTATCTCCGTGCCCGTGTCGAAGGCATCGGCATTGAATGCAAGGTAGGGCTGTTCACCCGCGCCGAGCGGGTTATCGTGCTGGCGCTGGGACTGCTGCTGACTCCCTGGTATGGAAATTCACTGCTGATTGCGCTGTTGATTATCGCTTTCTTCAGTTTCTTTACCGCCGGACAGCGGCTGTGGCACGCCTATCGCCAGACAAGAAATAACTAACCAGTCCATTCCCGCGGTCGGCTACTAAAGTTGGCTGACGCGCGTAAGTTAGATACTAGTAAACGGGAGGAACTATGCCGGTTATCGCTGTTATCGGGGCGCAATGGGGTGATGAGGGGAAGGGTAAAATCGTGGACATGCTGGCGGAAAAAGTACAGATGGTGGTACGTTTTTCCGGCGGCGATAATGCCGGACATACTGTCGTCAACCAGTATGGCGAGTTCGGACTGCACCTTGTGCCTTCGGGAATCTTCTCACCGCGTGCTACCTGCCTGATTGCCAACGGCGCCGTCATCAAGCCGGATGTGCTGCTCAAAGAAATCGACCTTATTAAGAATCGCGGCGTCGATACTTCTCGCTTGTTCATCAGCGACCGCGCCAATGTCATCATGCCTTACCACATCCTGTTCGATGGGCTGGAAGAGGAGGTACGCGGCGGCAAAGCTATCGGTACCACTCGCAAGGGCATCGGACCGGCGTACTCCGACAAAGTGGCGCGGATGGGCATTCGGGTAGGCGACCTGCTGGATAAAGACGGCTTCCTCGACCGGCTGCGCGGCATCCTCAAATACAAGAATGATATTCTGACCAAGATATTTAACGTCAACGCACTCTCCCTGTATGAAGTCTACAGCGAATATTGCGCCTACGGCGAACAGCTGGCGCCCTATGTCCGCGACGGCGTGACCATGCTGGAAGCCGCCCTCGACCGTAATGAGTGGGTGCTGATGGAAGGCGCACAGGGCACGCTGCTCGATCCCGATTTCGGCACCTATCCCTTCACCACCTCATCTTCGCCGATGGCGGGCGGCGCCTGCACCGGCGCCGGTCTGGGACCGACGCGCATGACCCATGTCCTGGGCATCTTCAAAGCCTATTGCACCCGCGTAGGCGGCGGGCCGATGGTTACCGAGCTTAAGGATGAAACCGGCAATGCTATCCGCGAGCGCGGTCACGAATATGGCACGACCACCGGCCGGGCAAGGCGCTGCGGCTGGTTCGATGCCGTGGTCGCCCGCTACACCAACCGCATCAACGGCTTCACTTCCGCCGCTATCACCCGTCTGGATGTACTGGATGACCTGCCGTCGTTGAAGATATGCACCGCTTATAAACTGAACGGCAAGACTATAACCGAATTTCCCGCCAGCATCGCCGCGCTGGAAAAATGCCAGCCGATTTACGAGGATATCCCCGGCTGGCAGAGCTCCACCAACGGCGCCAGCCGCTTTGAAGACCTGCCGGAAAACGCCCAACGCTACATTAACCGGCTGGAACAACTTATTGGCTGCCCGGTGAGCATCATCTCCGACGGCATGCGCCGCGAACAGACCATTCACAAGATACAGATTCTGCCGGACTAGATCAGCCGGGGGACGATGAATTTGCCCGTGTTTACAGGGGACAGCGCGTGTTGCAGCATCTCAAGGAACGCTACGGGCAGGCTTTGAACGCGGTGATCATGGCTTACCGCCGCATGCTTTCGGCATATCCTTTTCTATCATTGTCCGCCAACGTGATGAGGCGGACCAAAGAGCATCTTTCCGGAGAGATGGCGGCTGGCATCGCTTACTATGCCATCCTTTCCGTATTTCCGCTCCTCCTCGGCATTATCGCTTTGCTGGGACTCTTCCTGCCGCGAGAGGCCGTGAAAGAAGAAATCCTCCGCACCTTCGCTTTCTACCTGCCTGAATCAAGCGGCATTATCGAAGCCAACATCCGGCAGATCATTGCAGCAAGAGGCTCCCTGGGTATCTTCAGTATCATCGGGCTGTTCTGGACCGGCAGCTTGATATTCGGCAGTATCAGCCGCGTCATTAACGCCGCGTGGGGAATCCGCCGGCTGCGCCCGTTCTGGATGCGGAAAGTCCGGGACTTCGCCATGGCGCTTGGTACCAGCCTGCTCTTTGTCCTTTCCATATTTTCCAGTCTGCTCATTGTCATCTTCCCCGGTAACCGGCTCATTTCGCTAGGACTGTCAGAAATAGCCATCCGCATGGCGTCCTTTTTGCTGATATTTTCCGCTTTTTTGTTGCTTTACAAGATGGTCCCCAATACTACAACTTACTGGAAATACACCTGGCAGGGAAGCCTCATTGCCGCGTTCTTGTTCGAAGCCTCCCGAAGCCTCTTCCTTATATTCGTCAGCCGTTTCACGGACTGGTCGCTGGTGTACGGGCAGATCGGCTCCATCATCGCTGTGTTAACCTGGGCTTACATCTCCAGCTACATCCTCATCATCGGCGCGGAATTCTGTGCTGAGTATGACCGCATTCACCATCACACTAAACCGGACCTCGGGCTGCAACACGGGTAATCCAGGCAACGGCGATAGTTAAAACAAAAAGGGGCAGAAAATTCTGCCCCTTCACTTTTTCACGGCTTATCCGGCTATTTTACCGGTAAATCGATGGTGGATTTCTTCAGAGTCTCCTTAATGAACGCCGCCGATTTCTCGTCCGGCTCTACCAGCGGCAGGCGCGGTTTGCCGACGCGGAAGCCAATCTGGTTCAGTGCATATTTCACCGGGCTCGGGTTAGAGACGATGAACATTGCCTTCACCATTGGCATGAGGCTATGGTGAATGGCGGCAGCCTCGGCGGTCTTGCCGCTGACGATATAGTTGATCATCTGTTTAATCTGCTTGCCGACCAGATGGGAGATGACGCTGATGATACCGTAGCCGCCCATGTTCATGATGGGGAAGGTATCGCCGTCATTACCGCTCCAGATAAGAAAACCTTTCTTCGCGCCGGTAATCACCCTGGAAACCTGCTCCATGTTGGCGCTGGCTTCCTTCAGGCCGATGATGTTTTCAATCTGGCTGAGCCTGATAATAGTCTCGGCATCGAGGTTGGCGACGGTGCGTGACGGTACGTTATAGAGGATGCAGGGCAGCTTCGTGCTCTGCGCAATCGTCTTGAAATGTTGATACAAGCCTTCCTGGGTGGGACGGTTATAATAAGGCACCACCAGCAGACATGCGTCCACGCCGACCTTCTCGGCTTCCTTGGTCGTTTCCACCGCTTCCGCGGTGCTGTTGCTGCCGGTGCCGGCAATCACGGAACCCTTCTTACCCACTGCCTTTTTAATTTCAGCAAAGAGCTTTAACTCTTCTTCCCGGACCAGTGTCGGCGATTCTCCCGTGGTGCCGACCACCACCAGTCCATCGCTGCCCGAATCCAGCAACGCCAGCGCCAGCTTTTTCGCCTGCTCGTAGTCCACCGTTCCAGTCTCGGTGAATGGTGTCACCATGGCAGTGATTAAGCGTCCCAGTTCCTTCATTTGCGTCCCCCGGCTCTAGCCAGTTAAATTTATTTACCCAGACCCAGTAAATTATCCAATCCGTTGATGAGACCTTTACGCCTGGTCACTTCTTTAATTGCCATCAATACGCCCGGCATGTAGCACTCCCGGCTGATAGTATCATGCCGGATGCTCAGTGTTTGCCCCGCTGCTCCAAAGAGAACTTCCTGGTGTGCCAGCAGACCGGGCAGGCGTACGCTATGCAGCGTGATGCCTTCCACCACCTGTCCGCGGCTTTCGTATTTTTCTTTAGATGCCGGCTGAACGAACGGTTTGCCGCGGGCGGCTGCCATCCCGCGGGCGGTTGTCAGAGCGGTTCCGGATGGAGCATCCGTTTTCTTGTCATGATGGAGTTCGATGATTTCCGCGTAGTCCAGGTATTTGGCGGCGGTCTTCGCGAGGTACATCATCAGAACGGCACCCAGCGCAAAGTTAGACGCTATCACGATGCCGATTTTATTCGCCGTTGCTTCCTGCTCGATTTCCTTGACCTGGTCGGCAGGGAGTCCGGTAGTACCGATAACCAGGTTGACTTTCTTTTCCGCAGCAAGATGTACCAGCGGCATAACCGCCTTGGCAGTTGAAAAATCTACGATGACATCCGGCTTTGTTTGAGAAACAACCTGTACCAAATCGGTAGAAAACAGGGTTTTAGAGCCATCCGCTAAAGTAAGTGTATCGCCGGAGGTTTTGGCATCGACAGCGCCGACGAGCTTAGTTTCCGGGTCAGCGCAGACCGCCCGGATAACCTCCTGCCCCATTTTACCGGCAGCGCCATGCACAACTACCTTGATTGGCTCCATAGCGGCAGCTCCTCCAACTCAACTGGTGAATTTCTAGCGCTCGCGGAAGGGAGGACGGCTGCCTCCTCCATCAGGACGGCGTGGCGGTCTGCCGCCACCGAAAGACGGCCGGCGGGCAGCGCTTCTCTTGGCAGCACGCTCCGCAGCTTCGGCAACACCGGTCTCACCCTCATAAACTGCACGGCGGGAGAGATTGACTCTGCCCAGGTTATCGACGCCGATGACCTTGACCGTAACCTCGTCACCGATTTTCACTTCATCTTCCACCTTGTTAACATGGTGGTCTGCCAGTTCGCTGATATGTACCATGCCATCCTTGCCGGGCACGATTTCCACCATCGCGCCGAAGTCCAGCACGCGGCTCACTTTGCCGGTATAGGTCGCGCCGACTTCTATATCGCGGGTGAGGGTTTCGATGATTTCTACCGCCCGCTGTGCGGCGCTGGCATCCGTAGAACCGATAATCACGGTGCCGTCGTCTTCAATATCGATGGTGGTCTTGGTCTCCTCAATAATGGAGCGGATAGTCTTGCCGCCGGTACCGATGACGGCGCCAATCTTGTCCGGGTTAATCTTCATCTTGTGCATCCGGGGTGCGTAAGGGCTGACCTCGGAGCGGCTGGCGGCAATGGTCTGCTGCATCTTGTCCAGGATTGCCATGCGGGCTTCCCTGCCTTCTGCCAGCGTTTTATCGATGACATCCATCGTGATGCCCTTGAGCTTGGTATCCATTTGAATTGCGGTGATACCCTGGCGGGTGCCCGCAATTTTAAAGTCCATATCGCCGTGGGCGTCTTCCCAGCCTTCAATATCGGTCAGGACGACCCATCTGCCGGCGTCATCGGTGACCAGACCCATCGCAATTCCCGCGACGGCTGATTTAATCGGTATGCCGGCGTCCATCAGTGACAGACTGCTGGCACAAACGCTCGCCATCGAGGTGCTGCCACTGGAACTGAGAACCTCGGAGACCAGGCGGATAGTATAGGGAAACTCGGTGTCAGGCGGAATCACCTGGAACAACGCCCGCTCCGCCAGCGCGCCGTGACCGATTTCCCGGCGTGAAGTCGAACCGGTACGTCTTACTTCACCGGTGGAAAAGCCGGGGAAGTTATAGTGATGCATGAAACGCTTGGTCTCTTCCGGTCCAAGACCGTCAAGCTGTTGTTTTTCACCTACCGAGCCTAACGTAGCGATAGTGAGGACCTGGGTCTGTCCACGGGTGAACAGCGCCGAACCATGCGTGCGGGGCAAGACGCCGACAGCACTGCTGATGGGACGGATTTCCTTTATCGCCCGCCCACCCACGCGCCAGCCTTTATCCAGTACCGCTTTCCGCACTTCATTACGGATTTGTTTGTCCAGCGCAGTGGTCAGGACTGCCTCGGTGTATTTATCGCCCAGCTTGTCTACCAGTTCACACTGAAGCGCTCTCAAGGCTTCCTCGCGAAGCGCCTTGTCGGATTGGATGAGGACTTGCATAATGCGGTCACCCACCACGGCTGCGGTTTCACGGGTAGCCTCTTCGCTGACGATACCCGCGGGTACCGGCACCTTGGTCTTGCCGCAAGCCTGCTGTAAGCGCTGTTGTAAACGGATAATATCCTGGTTAGCTTCATGCCCGAAGCGGATTGCCTGGTTGATGATGTCTTCCGGCACCTCGGTGGCGCCCGCCTCCAGCATGATTACTTTGTCCTTAGTGCTGGCGACGATGACATCAAACTTGCTTTCGGCAAGCTGCGACATCTTAGGATTGAGCACCATCTCGCCATTGATATAGCCGACATGGACGCAGCCGACCGGCCCCTCAAAGGGAATCGGCGAGAGTGTCAGTGCGGCGGAAGCGCCGATGACGGACATCACATCCGGTTCGTTCTCCTGATCGACGGAAAGGACGGTGGTAATGAGCTGGATCTCGTTGCGCCAGTTCTTGGGCAGCAACGGACGGATGGGACGGTCAGTCAGGCGGCAAGCAAGGATAGCTTCCTGGCTGGGGCGCCCCTCTCTGCGGATAAAGCCGCCCGGGATTTTGCCGGCGGCATAGAGCCTTTCTTCGTACTCGATGGTCAGAGGCAGAAAATCGACACCCTCACGGATGGTCCGGGCATAGCAAGCGGTCACCAAAATGACCGTTTCGCCATAGGTTATGGTAACTGACGCATCCGCCTGTCCCGCCACCCTGCCTGTTTCAATTGTAAACTGTCTACCCCCGAGGGTACACTCAAATGTCTGTGGTTGTAACAATAACGTTCTCCATTAAACGGCTATGATATATTTTATTTGCGCAGTCCGAGGCTCTTGATGAGCTTGTTGTAGCGCTCCACGTCTTCGCGGCTAAGGTAAGACAACAGCCGTCTGCGCTGCCCGACCAATTTCAATAAGCCCCGTTGCGTGTGATAATCATGGCGCTGTATCGCCATATGACGGGTCAACTGGTTAATCCGCTCTGTTATCAGAGCGACCTGTACTTCGGTGGAACCAGTATCGCCTTCCTTGTGTTTATAGTTGCCGATGATTTCTGCCTTCTTAACTTTGTCCAAACCAGTCTTCTCCACAATATCTGTTTTCTATACTGCCAAATTATAACATATGCCGCCATATGTGTAAATTGTGGGTGGAGTAATAATCATTCCATTCTTGATTATTGCATCGTGGGTCTTTACTTTAACAGTTTTACTTGCTAACCTAAATGATAAGTACGGGAAAACACCATGCACGAACTCAGCATTACCCAGAGTATCCTGGACATTGCCTTGAACAAGGCGAAGGAAGCGAACGCCGGGAAAATCTCAGCGGTCAGCGTAACGCTGGGAGAATTGAGCGGCATCGCTGCCGATTGCGTGCAATTCTACTTCAATTTTCTGACCCGGGACACCATCGCCGCCGGAGCGAGCCTCACCTTTGAGAAAGTGCCGACGAAATTGCGCTGCCGCAAATGCGACAAGGATTTCGCCCCCGAGGCAATAGCCTGGATTTGCCCCCGCTGCCACGAGCAAAGCATTGAGATCGTGGCGGGACGGGAATGTTATATAAATAGTATTGAGGTGGAGTAAATGACGATTAAAGTGCTGACGATGAAAGAAGACATCCTGGGCGCCAATGACGCCAAAGCAAAGGCGAACCAGGAACGTTTGGATAACCTACGCATTCTGACGATTAACGTCATGTCGTCGCCGGGGGCGGGCAAGACTAGCCTCATTACCAACACCATCAGGAAAATGCCGAGTGCCGCGAGAATCGCCGTGATTGAGGGGGATGTCGCCTCCAGCATCGATGCGGAAAGAGTGCAGCAACTTGGCGTGCCGGTGGTGCAGATTAATACCGCGGGCGGCTGCCACCTCGATGCGCGCATGATGGCGGAAGCCATGGACAACCTGCCGATGGAAAAAATCGACCTGCTGTTCATCGAAAATGTGGGCAACCTCATCTGCCCGGCGGAATTCGCCCTCGGTGAGCACAAAAGAGTCATAATTTTAAGCATCCCCGAAGGCGACGATAAACCCTACAAGTATCCTCTGATGTTCACCGAGGCGGACGTCATCCTGGTCAATAAGTCCGACCTCCAGCCGTATACCGATTTCAATGTTGATGCCTTCCACAAAGCCGTTAAAGGAATCAACCCGAAGGCACAAATTTTTCACATCTCCTGCAAGACCGGCGACGGCTTCGACGATTGGCTTAAATGGCTGCGGGCGGAAATGAAAGCCAAGAAGGGCAAATCATGACGCGAGTCCCCACTCTCACCGGGGCGCACGTCAGCGTGCGGGGCGTGGTGCAGGGAGTCGGCTTCCGCCCATTCATCTACCAGCTTGCTCACAAACACAACCTCAAGGGCTGGGTCTGCAACACATCAGCGGATGTCCAGATAGAGGTCGAGGGTGAGGCTGCCGGTTTAGAAAAGTTCCTGCAGGAAATGAGCGAACAGTCGCCGCCGCGGGCGCATATCGAAGATGTTGCTGTCACGCGCCAACCGCCCGCCGGATACAAAGATTTTACCATCCGCGAAAGCTTCGCCGAAGAAGGCAAATACCAGCTGGTCTCTCCGGATATCGCCACCTGTCCGCAATGCCTTGAGGAAATCTTCAATCCTGCCGACCGCCGCTACCGTTACGCTTTCACCAACTGCACCAACTGCGGGCCGCGATTTACCATCATCGAAGATATTCCTTACGACCGTCCCGCGACCACGATGCGCCGCTTTATGATGTGCCCGGACTGCCGGAAGGAATACGACGAC
>JAQTVW010000053.1 GCA_028706655.1 Dehalococcoidales bacterium
TAGATGGCAATCTCGGCGGGAATCAGTCCGGCGACCGAAGCGGTGTTAATCTGGCAGCCGCCGCCGTTATCGCGCATGACGCGGGCGCACTGCTGTCCCAGGAAGAAAGGTCCTTTCAGGTTGACGTTGAAGGTGGTGTCCCATGCCCATTCTTCGGCATCCATGAGGGTACCGGCATACGGGTTGGTGCCGGCATTGTTGAACAGGATATCGATCTTTTTGAATTGTTTGACTGTCTGGTCAACCAGGTTTTTGGATTCCTCAAGTTTGGCGACATGCGCGGCAACCGCCAGGGATTTAACGCCCTTCGCCTTGATTTCCGCGGCGACCTTCTCCAGGTCTTCAAGCTTGCGGCTCGCGACGACGACGGTAGCGCCGGCATCGGCGAGTGCCAGGGCGGCTGCCTTGCCGATACCGCGGCTTGCCCCGCTTACGATAGCGACTTTGCCTTCCAGAGAGAACCTTTTGTCCACTTTAGTCTCCTTTTCTCTTATTATTAGCTATTTTAGATTTGATAACGGTGGGTGGGAGATATGATGCAAACGAAAATATGTTAGCCTACTGGTGGGGGGTTGTCAAGAAAAACGAGCAGTAGTTGAAGGGTAGAAAGCTAAACATGCGCGCCAAATCTGCGGACGGCGCGGGCATGCGCCCTGGCGGCTTCAACCTCACGGTCCCTCGGTGGAGAGTTAGTCACCAGTGCCGCGAGCAGGGCGGCGGATGCCCGGGCGACTTCATCGACAGCCCGGTTGAATGCCGCTTCGTTTGCCGCGGACGGTTTGACAAATCCGCTGATTTTCCGGACAAATTGCGATGCCGCCGCCCGGATTTCATCTTCTGTTGCCGGCGGCTGGAAATTATACAGCGTCCTGATATTCCTGCACATTTAACCCCTCCCTCTTGCATTATAAAGAATCGTCTTTTCTATACATTATATAAGAAAAAAGGATTGATTGTTGCTGTACTCTTTAGTACCAATAAATAGCGGAACAGGGCAAATCGTGTTATCATTCTGGGAGAGGTGTGTATGGACTCGATTGCAGATAAAGGTATAGAACGCGCGTTGGCGCGGGGCATCAGTATGGCTCAGCCCTTCGATATTAAACTCCTCGTGCCGCAGGCAAGGGTCAGAGGCTATTGCGGTGATGATAAATGCGGCAATTATAACCGCAACTACTCCTGTCCGCCCTTTGTGGGTACGCTGGAGGAAATCGGCGAACGGCTGAGTAAATTCCAGAACGGCATCCTGCTGCAATACGCAAAACCGGCGGTTATTGAAAAAGGCAACCGGGAGCTGGAAAAGACCAAGCTGGATTTTCACCTGAAGCTGCTGGAACTGGAAGACTTTCTCAAGGCGAACGGAGCGGCTCAGGTGTGGGGTATGCCGGGCGGAAGCTGCTCCCTTTGCCGTACCTGCCGCGCTACGGAGAGCAAGCCGTGCCGTCATCCGGAAAAGGTAAGGAATTCCATGGAGGCGGCGGGGATTGATGTCCTGGGGCTCCTGGCGAAGCTCAAGCTGGATAACCAGTTCCACCCGGACCGGATTACCTGGACCGGCTGTGTCCTGTATTGATTGGTTTGCACCTTCTTCCTTGATGTGTTATGGTGAAAATATCCCCCAGAGATAACGGAGGGTATCGACATGAATCAGAAAAAGACGATTTTTCATAAGTTAAGCTGGCTGGTACTGTGTATGGCGGTGCTGGCGGTTTTGCTTTCGTCGCTGCCGGTGATGGCGCAGGTCAAGGCGGAAGAAGTCAAAATCGACCTGGGCATGCGCATCATCGGGGACTATTATAATGAAGTCAAAGCGGGGCAGGACAACCGCTTTTATCTGGAGCTCCGGAACTACGGCACCAGACCGCTGACCAATATCCGGCTCATTTCAGATAAGGCGGAGGACTGGGTTGTTGAGTTCACGCCGGCGAATCTGGCATATCTCGGGACCGGAGAAGCGCAGACCGTCGATATCAACATCCGTCCGCCGGATAAAATCAATCGAGGTGAATATCGCTTTACCGTTATTGCCGAGGCGACCGAGACCCGGCGGGCGGAGAGCTTCTGGGTAAGGGTCGATTCGCAATCTTACTGGCTGTGGATTGCCGCGATTGTAGGCGCCGTCGTCGTTGCCGGCTTCATTATTATCTTTATCCGGTTCGGGCGGAAATAACACAGGGAGGTTTATATGATTGAAAGAGTCCATGAGCATTTGCTGAACGAGCTTAGCACGAACACTAAAACTGATACCGTGTTTGTCCTGGCATCCATCGCGCTCAACCTGATAACACTGGGCATCAACTCCGGAGTCTCCTCGGGGAGGAACAACGGAGACAATACCGCCACCATCGTGATGTTTACCTTCGTCGCTCTGCTGATAGTGGTCAACGTGGTTGCCGAAATCGGACTAATCCGGGGCAGACAGACGAGAGTCAAGCTGCTGAACGGGCTGCTCAAGATGTACCAGGACCAGGGCGTGGCAGGCTATTACGACCCCTCGCTGCTGGGCGATTACCGGGTACGCTACAATCTCTTCATGCTGGTGGTCCTGTTCACCGGGCTCATCGGGATGATTATTCCTTTCATCATCAGATAAGCTGATAAGGCAGCCTTAAAAAGTTAAGGGCGCAGACTCGTCTGCGCCCTCCTGTTTTAATCATTTCTCCGAATATCAGATAAAGCGCTCGAAGCGCTCCCTTTTCGCTTTGCAGATGGGACAGACTTCCGGGGGTCCTTCGCGGGCGCAAAGGTAGCCGCAAACCTTGCAGCGCCATACCGGCAGAGGCAATTTACCGGGGACAGCCGCAGCTTGAGCCGGCGCCTTCTGTCTTTGCTCCGGTGGCGGCCGGCGTTCCGGGATACTGCCCACCTTGCGTTCACCGTTTAGCGCCGCCTGGGAGACATAGAGGGCGCAGTAGCAAGCGTCATAATCGTTCAGGTCGGGGTCGCGGTAATCACAGGGGCAAATAATATCCAGGTCTTCGGCTTTCTTTCCTGAAGCCAGCCGGCAGGGGCAAGCCATGTACCCGTATCTCGCCTCGTTGACCAGCAATCCGCGGACGAGGTCGCGGGTAAACTCCGGATTCGGGTTCAGGTGATATCCGCCGGCTTCCGCCTCCTGGTTCAGCCTGCTGTAGAGCTTATCGATAGCTTCCCGGCTTATCTGTTCGTTCTCGTTCATGCCTGTGCCAGCTTGCGGATTTCGTCTTCTTTGAAACCGACGATGCATCTCTTATTGTCGATGACCAGTGTCGGGAAGGAACATGCCGGGTTCCATTTCATGACCGATTGTCTTGCTTTCTCGCGGGTTTCTCCCTGCAGCAGGTCGATATATTCATAGTCGTACGCTACACCGAGTTCCTGCAGGAGTTCCCTGGTCTTCTTGCACCAGCCGCAGGTGCTCAGGGCATACAGCATGATATGCCCCACATTCTTGCCGGCAACGTGTTCAACCGCCATATTAGACCTCCTCGACCGTAATCCTGTCTCTCATAAAGGGGGAACAGTCCATTATACCCATCCGGCGTGAAAAATAAAATGGCGTCTGTCTTTATAAGTCTTTATGAATCGTTACACAATCTTTAGGGTTTCTTATCACCAAATTTATGTATTTTTATGCCTGTATTTATGTGCCTCTGATAAATTAAGAGTAATTGAGTCACAACACGTTGAAACAAGGAGCAAGAAAATGGTTGAAATCAGATACGGCGATCAGGATGTAACTGCCGAACTGGCAGGGAAGACAATCGAAGATGCCCGCAGGCTTTTCCGCACCGAGTTGAATATTCCCGGTAAAGCTATCGCGAGGCTTAACGGTAAGAGAGTGCCCCGGGTTATGGAAGCGGAAACCGACATCATGGATACGGATGTCATCAGCTTTACGGAGACCAAAGGGAAGGGGCTTTTCATGGTGGGCGCGCTGCTCGGCGCGTTAGTGGTAACCGGCGGCGTCTTCGCTTATGGTTTTACCAACGCATCAAGCACGATGAACGTGGTCTCTGCCGGCGGCGATTTCGCAGGCATTACCGCCAATACCACCCAGGTACCCACCTGGCAGCCTTTCGGGCAGTTTAAGGGCGCGGTGCCGTCCGGTACCCTGTTCGATGTCAATACCGCCACTTCCAACTATACCGGCGACCTGGTAGTGACCGTCTCGGTTGCCAATGGTGATGAGCTGGTCAAGGCTTACCGCGTGCTGAATATGTTTATCGAGATGCGGGACTCCAGCGGCGCCATCGTCGATGTTAACGCCGATACCGTCGCCGATGCGAAGGACTTTGCCATGTTGACCCTGGGCAACGGCTCGGTTGATCTCTACATAACCCAGGTCCAGGCAGATACATACACGATTAAATTGAAGAGCGGCTACTATGTCAGCCATGCCTGGGGCGCCGGCGGCTGGGCGGGCTATGAGAACCCCATCCTGTATGCCGAGGTTGCGCAGAGATAACAAAGATTTATTAATTCCTTGTCAGGTGTGAAAATACGGGTCCGTCAGGCTTCACCGCCGCGGACCCGTACTGTTTTGGCAAGGATTTAAAGCGCCGGGCAGACTTTCAGCAGACCTTTGCCGGCAATCTCCAGCAACTCCTGCTGACCATCTTCGGATAGCCCGAAGCTGGCAATCTGGGCTTTAAGGGTCTCGATATCTCCATAGCCGCTGGCATAAGCGTTCAGCCGCGCGGCGACTGTGGAGTTAATGAAGTCTTTCGGGTCGGGGTAAATGCGGGTGAGTTCTTTCGCCAGGTTGCGGTTCACCCGCAGGTAGTATTTCTGGTGATAGTCTTCCGCGATATAGAACCTGGACGCCGGCAGGATATCAACCATGATAGTCTTGCCCAGCTTTTCCATCTGTGTGTTCTTCGATGCCAGCGCCAGTTGTTTCTGCGCTTCGTTGTGATAGAAGATAATGGTCGCGTACTGGCGTCCCCAGTAAGGCTCGACAGGGTCGACACTCTTCCAGAAGACAGTCAGCAGGTCTTCATATGAGATGCGTGCCGGGTCGTAGTCTATCTGGACGGTCTCGGTATAATCGCCGATGTTATTGTAAGTTGGGTCAGGGGTCGTGCCGCCGGCATAGCCGACGCGCGTTCTGATTACACCATCGATGCTCCCGAACTGGGAGTCCGGACCCCAGAATCAGCCCATGCTGAAGGTGGCGGTCGCGGTGACGGCGGGAGCGGCAAGGTCGAGCGGCGGTCGTGTCAGATTGTTCATAGGGTTCTCCTCTGCGGGTTTCGGACCGGCACACGCCGACAGGAGAATGAGGAGGGCGGTCATCGCCAGCGAAATCCGGGTGATAATTTTCCTTAACATAATATCGTTCCTTGGCTAGAACTGCGTTAGTTTAATGGCGCTGTTGGGGCAGGCGCGGACGCAATCGCCGCAGGCGCGGCATAATGCGGGGTTGGTCATCGGCGGCTCATGCGGTGTTTCCTGCACGAGAAGTTTACGGGGACAGGCTTTTGCCGCCGGGCAGACACCGCCTGTGCAGCTGTCAGGGCGGCATCTATTGAAATCGACCAGCGCCATCTTACCGGGCATATTTCTACCTCTATTTTATTCTATTTGAAGTATAGAGTCCCGGCAAGGTTTTGTATGCGACTTTAGTCCTCAAAGCGAAGAAGACGCAGTAAGGCAGCCGAAAGGTCGTCTAACGGCTGCCCACACTGTTTTTGTAAGATAGTCCCCGGTCAGGCGCCGGTTAATGATGAGCGATTTTTGAGAGTTTGGATTCCGCAACGTCCTTGAATTCGTCAACCTTTTCCGCCACTTCATCCGCCTTCTCCTGGATCAGTCGGCGCGTCTTCCTGCCAGATTGCGGCGCGAGCAGAATACCCGCGGCAGCACCGATAGCGGCACCCGCCAGGAACGCCATTCCGGTCATCCCTAAGTCTTTTCTTCCGTCTTCCATATTCATATCCTCCTGCAATTACAGTCTATCTTTATTATGACGGTCGGGCAGGGGAAGATGGAATACGTAAGTTTACTTAATCTGGGGTGAAAAACTCACGTAATAGTGGATGTTACGCTTTCTGCGGTGGCGCCTTGCGCAGCCCGTCCCGCAGGTGGAACAGGGCGAGCAGGGGATGCCGGTAAATCATGCGCGGACCGGAGTACCGCATGACCGCCCTCATTTGCGCTCTCCTCTCCGGCTGATAGCAGTGCACCGGGCATTTGGCGCAGGTAGGCTTGTTATGCTGGAAAGGGCATTTATCAAGCCGAAGGAAGGCATAGTCCAGCAGGCTGCGGCATTGCGGGCACATCTCACGGCTGGCGTGCGTGTGGCGGCAGTGGAGAGAAACCATGACGGCGATGGTGCGGCGTTCCCGGGCGATACGAGGGTGCATGTTCATGCTATCAATTCTAGCACAATGGAAAAACGTACTTATCTTTGAACCAACAGAAACACTATCCTTAAGGTCTTAAGGATTAACAGGTTCTGTAAAATCAGGGGGAGAGTTTATTTAATGCGGTAGACGACGTTCCAGCGCGTGCAGAGGCTGGCGACGTAGTCCTTGACTTCCTGGGTTGGGGCATCGTGGAGCTCTGCCAGGAAACCATGCAGCAGTTCGCCGCCGGTCATGCCGGCGACCGGCTCTTTGGGACCCGGAAGATTAACGTATACCGTTTCAATTAACTGTTTCTGGAAATCAATAGCCTGACCCATATCTCCTCCACGCTAATACGCTATGAAAAAGCACCGCTGTTAAACGGTGCTCAGTATTCTTGGTAGCCCACATTGGAAGCATTCCGAACTTTTCTTCGAGAAGAAAGAATTGATTCCGGCCGTTCAGCAGCTTCTGGTTTCCAAACGATAGAATTAATGGGCTTAATTAAGAAAGGGAGGGTACTTTCGCACCCTCCCTTGAGTTTACCTCCCCAACCTCGGCTCACTGGCGGTTATCACAACCGCATTGAGTGGCTTGGAACCATCTCTCAACCCTCATTACGAGCCGAGTCTGAGTTCCGTACCTGCCCTGCTCTTGTTGAGTAGGGCGCTAACTGGGAAAATTCCATCTCCCGTAGAGTGCCTGAAGCTTCACGCTGCACCTCCGAAGCAAATATTCAGTTGGTACCAGGAGCTTCTATATGAATTGGACCACATTCCGCCGATTCTGTCAAGGTCTGTATACAAGCCTACAAAATGGCTTATAATTGAGACGAGTCCATTAATCTGGCTGGAGGGATTGATTTATGGCGTTGACTGCCAGTGTGGTGGAGCAAATGGCCGCCTGGTGCGCTGACAGCGATGCAATTGCCGACATACGGGCAAAGGCAAGGAGCGAATACTTCGGCTATGACGAACCGGGTGAAATCCACTACATGGAGGGCGCCAGTGATGTCACCAGCCGGGAGCGGCGCTTCTTGGGCTGGTTTATGCTTACTTTTAAGATGTCGGACGGTCGAAGGCCGGCGGAGCTTGCCGCAGCTGCCATCCTCAGTGGCAGTGAGCTTGCTTCGGTGATTGATTCAATCAAAGGCGTAAGACATGTGCTGGCAATGGTAGCTATGGTTAATCCAGGCAGAGGTTTGATTTTAAAGCTGGAAGATGAAGAGTTTGCTGTTGAAAATCGCCCGTTAAGCCGTCTCTTCAACCGTGATGATGCTATATGCGCTCACATAATCCCCGCAGGGCGGCGTGGCTGGCTGGTTGGTCCCGGCTGGCTCTCATGGCCGATAGGTATCAGGCCAGGTATGCAGGCTATGTTGAAGAAATTTCAGCTCAGCCCGATAGAGCTGGAGAGATTCCTGCAGCAAAGGAAAGACTTTTCTAAAGACTCCCCGAAGGTAGAACAACCACGCGATTCATCTCTTAAAGCTGCGGTGGGCAGGATGACAAAAGCCGCCAAGGCTGAAGGGCGCCAGAACATGGTTATGACTCAGACCCAATGGAAGAAGCTTGTGACCCCGTATATAAGCTCAAGCCAGATTAATGAATTCATAAAGGAACTCATAAAACGGGTTGGTGCAGTAGAGTCGGTAGAGGCTGCCAACAAATGGATTGGCCTGGCTATGAACATCTGGAATAACACGCCGCAGCCAGACCGTGGCGGTAAATCGCCTAATGAAATAAACCGGGAATACGATATTCAACCTGGTGGCTAAACTTCTAGCTCTACTAATTTATTTCGTTACCTGCGGAGAACAAAAAAAGGGCCCGGGGAACTTCCCCGTGCCCTTCTCTAATGAACACAGTCCTTAAAACTTGAATAACGCCGGCTGCTCCTCTTCTCGCTGTACTTTAGCTTCCTCCTTTTCTTGCCTCCGTTTTGCTCTGTCCTTCTCCTGCCTCGCTCTAATCCTCTGGTAATAGAGCCAAGTTTTAAGTCTGTTCAGTTCCTGCCTCTGGTATTCGCTGATGGATTCTACGGTAATATCAGCCGGCATTTCACCTTTGCCCCATCGTTGGTAAGTCCGACCGGCTACGTATAAGTAGATTTGAGTCCAGTCGCTATCTATCGGCTGAGTCAGAGAAACCGTCATGAGATAAGCGCAGGCCGCCGGCATCAGTGCCGGTTGGTTCCTCCCCTTTCAGCTCCTTCATATTCCCCATCATTCTTTCCATGGTGATGGCCGTCTTTAACCAGTCAGGCAAGGTGTCTCCCCAGCCACCCGGGAACACAATAATGGGGTCAATAAGGCATCCCACAATATCGGAGATGCCCTTCTCCACCGTCTTATTCAATTGTATTTATCCTCCTTCTTTAGTCCTTTAATCTTGTTATATGTAGACAGGCATAATGACTTCTGGATTTGTCAATTGGGTTTCCCCAAAAACCGTTGCGGAAGTCGAGAAGATAATGAAAGTAGCCCCGGTATTCCTGCTCGCGGACGTCCACCAGGTAATCGGTAAATATTCTGACGTTACCACCTCGGCTGCCCCAGAGCACTACAACGGTAGGAATGAAACTGGTATCCTCTTTAAGGTGGAAAGGATGGTATTCCAGCTGGAGCCGTTGCAGCTTCAGGTTATTGAGCCAGAAATGCCGGCCGCCGACATCAT
The DNA here is from genome assembly GCA_028706655.1 of Dehalococcoidales bacterium. Taxonomy (GTDB): domain Bacteria; phylum Chloroflexota; class Dehalococcoidia; order Dehalococcoidales; family RBG-16-60-22; genus JAQTQH01. The sequence goes on from JAQTVW010000053.1 coordinate 9,005, forward strand.
ACGAGCCGATGTAGATATCCTTACCCTCGAGGTCGGCAAGGATATCCATTAACCTGGCTAAGGCTGCCCTGCGCTGCTTGCGCAGCGGGACCCGAGCGGAACGATGCCCCAGCCTGACCTCGGTCATGGGTTCCGGCTTCTCTATCTCGACCTTCGCTTCCTGGAAGAGGTCGAGTTGCGTGGACACTTTTATCACCTCCCTTCGTATGATTTTGGGCATGGGTAGCCTCTTGAAATTCTTTAAAACGGTTTTAGACAAGAGATAGCGTGCTGCCGTACTTTTCCCTGACCTCGACTGCCTTGACCGCCTCGGTGGGGATATTCTCACGGATTCTCTTGATTTAGCGGTCAATCCAGCCTTCCGGTGAGAAGCGGCCGCCGCCTATACTATCGTCAATCTTGCCGATGAGGTTCATGAAGCTCTGCCCGATATATAGCGGTAGTTCAGGGATATTCAAGGCTTCCCTGGCAATAAGCCTGGCTTCTTCTAAGGGTTCTACCGCTTTTCGCAAAGCTTCCTCAAGCATGTCGGTCGATTCCTCAACCCTCTTGGCATTCCATCTTATAGGCACAATATTACCTCCTTTCCAGGGCATGGATAGCCCTGTAGATTTGATGGATTACAGGTTAGCTTTTCAGAGCGAAGTCAATGGCCGTCTTTACAACCTCAGACCAGCACTCTAGTCCCCACTCCACGCCTTCTTCACCTGGGCAAGAATGTCATCGGTGATGGCTCCATCGGGTATACCCATCTCCCTGGCACACCCGACGACATCTTCCCTTGTAAGGACAAAGATAGTGTCCGTATCTGCCATAGCTGGCTTTCCTCCTTTCCCGATATTCATGAAACGCTTACTCTCATTGGTTGTAGTTCGTACCATGTAGCTGTCCTGGGGGACTTCCATTGAGTACGCAACCGCCGGTAACATCCCTGCCTTCGTGCCCTGCACTGCCATCGGGCATCGGCGCTCCCTGCCCCTGAAAGCCAACAAAAAAGGGGCAACCGTTTCCACGTGGGGAAACGATTACCCCTGAAATAGACAAAAAGAGGCGGAGTTACCCCCGCCTCTTCTGCGTGGCTTTCTGTTCGGTCAAGCGTTCATTTTCGGCTTAAGCTATACGGCGACGGGTTCTTTTGCCTTGTGCTTCCGCTTCGGCTTCTCGGCGTTGGTCAGCATCGGCATGGTAACAAGCTGGTATCCGTCAACCTGAAACAGGACTGGCGATTTGCTATCGGCGAGCTTCAAGTCCACCATACCGCTACAGGCTTTTAAGGCGTCGGCAAGATACTTGCCGTCAATCCTTACCCTGTTGACCTCGCCCTCAATGTCGGCTGGCATTACCGCCCGCCCCTTATCATCGGGACTGGACAGCATCACCAAGCCGTTTTCATTGGTGATGTCTATCGGGTAGGACTTGCTATCGGCGAGCACCTTAAGGGAGCTTATCGCCTTGCCCGCCTCAACGGTGTCAAAGTGGACAACGGTCTTTGCCTCGCTCGGAACGAGCTTCTCATAATCAGGGAAAGTGCCATCGGCACTTACGAAGCTATACCGAATTGCCTCGGTATCTATAATCAGCTTCGTTCCGTCCAGCTTCTCACCGCTTGCCTCAAAAAACAGGTTGACCCGCCTTGCTTTACGCAAAGCGTTGGCGATACCCGCCAAATCATCACGTACTATCAGGGCTTGTCCCTCGCCGTCAAAGTCTATGCTCTGGACTGCCAGCCTGAAACCATCGGCACTCACCAGTTTTAGCTTGCCCTCACCAGCCTTGAACAGCACACACTGTAAAACAGGTCGGTTGTCCTCGGTAGCGGTAAAGGGTAGCGTTCTGTTAAGCGCCTCGGCAAGCTCAACATTCCCGATATTAGGTTTGACAGTGTTGTTAGGGCTTACCCTGACCTCGGCGATGGTCAGCGGCGTTTTCTCGCCTATCCATGCCAGTCCTCAAGGTAGCTGGTATTGCTACCGCAAATCACCTTACAACCTAAGTCAATTGGCGACAAACAGAGTCAGGTTCAGCCAGGAGGTGCTGCCATGAAGGAGCAGGACAGCATTCTCCAAATGTTCAATCCATACTACCACGAGTGCAATCTTGTACCACAAAAACCCGGATCAAGGTATCCCCCTTGTTCAAGTGGAAGGAATACCGGCTTGGTAACCGATGAATAATGCCTGCGGGTGGTCACCCCCCTGGGGCTAATAAAAGGAGGTGATAGGAAAAATCGCATAGCTAACCGTCTCACGGCGGTAAATATGAATGCCAGCTATGCGAGATAAGAAACCAACGTCAATTTAGCTATGAAAATAACCCAAAAAAGGAGAAAGAAATGGTAGAAAGCAATCAAGAAGAAGAAAACCTGAGCCAGGAAGTAGATGAGCTACTGGAAGAAGGATTTAGCCAGAAGGAGATCGAAGCCAGGGGTTATTCACCTTCTCTGGTCAGGCAACGTATCCGCAAGAGGGTAAAGGCGGGTAAGGAGCCTTTTACTACAAATCCGCAGAAAGATAGCTCTTTGGCCCTCCGGAAAGAAAAGGAATCAGTACTGCCGGAATGGCTGGAAGCCGATGTAGCCGAGATATTCGATGGGAACCTGAGAGACCGGAAGATATTCATGGCTGGTATGAGCGTGCCGCTGATGGGGCTCCGGATGTTCGGCGAGACTGTTAAGCCGTTGACCGACCTCTTGTCTACCTGGCAAAAGGGTCAGGCAGAGGCTGCCAGAGCCATGCAGGGCAGCGGCTATGAGACGGCTCATTTGGCGGCTCAACAGGTTTTATCTCAAGTGATGCCGCAGATACTCGGCGCGGTCAAAGATAACGCCGTAGCTGCTTCTCCTGACCCGGTAGGTTCCATGATGACCCGTACCATCGAGCCTTACTTCCAGCAGATGATGGGGAACCTGATGGGCGACTTTATGCAATTCGGCCAGAATCCGGGAATGATGCCCGGCATGGCGCAACCGGGCTTCGTACCGCCGCAGGGAGTTCAGCCTAACCCGGCGCAACCAGGTAACAAAGCAGGTCAACCAACACCGGGACATAATGCACGGGTCCCTGGTGTAGAGAAGGCTAGTAAAAACGAAATAGAGGAGGCATTCGATGTTTAGTCAATTTCAGGAACAATCAAGGCAGATGGGCACCAGCGGAGAAATGCTGATAGACGCCGACCCCGCCAAAGAATTCTTCCGGGTGAAGCTGCGTAATATAAAGCCCGAAAACGCCGGTCCTCAGTTCACCAAAGGTATCGTTGAGGCATTATCTTTCCTGGCAAAGTCCATGAACCTGACAATCAAGGAATATATAGCAGGGGAGGACGAGCCAAATGAATAGTCAGCAGGATAGCTATAAGGAAACTATGAATCTGATCTCTGTTCTGGTATTCATCGGGCTAAGTGAAATGGTAAGGATAATGTTGGCCCATGACATAGAAGAACGGCTTGGCCGAAAACTGACGGATTGGGAGTGGCAATATTTTCTGCAAGAAAGCAACCGGAAAGCGGAGTTGGAATCCCGGCAGCGAATAGTCAGTCAATGGCGGCAACAAATAGCTGATAGACAAAATATTCATGATTTTGTGTGGGGAGGGAGGTAATCACAATGGAAACGGAGCTTCGACCTTTTCGCGGCGGTTTCAAGCGTCCTTTCGGCGCGGGCTGGTTCATTCGGGAGTACCTTCGGGGCAACGGCCCCGAAGGCTCCACCAGGATCGACCCCGAGCGCGGCGCTCCACAATCGGACATCAACTACGAGTACAAGGTCTCCCTGGCTACA
>JAQTVW010000054.1 GCA_028706655.1 Dehalococcoidales bacterium
AGACGCCAAGCGCCGTGACGAAGTGGAAGCCAAGAACATGGGCGATACCATGGCGTACCAGGCGGAAAAGACCCTGCGCGATAACAAGGACAAGGTTCCGGCGCCGCTGAACCAGGAAGCGGAAGCCAAGATTGCCGCCCTGCGCTCAGCATTGCAGGGCTCCGATGCCAGCGCCATCAAGCAGGCGACGCAGGCACTGAACGAAGTCATGCAGAAGATCGGCGCCGCCGTCTACCAGGCGCAGCAGCCGCCTCCGGGCGGACCCCAGCCGCCACCCGGCGGGCAACAGCCCCCGCCGCCGCCTCCGGGCGGTAAAAAGCCAGGCGATGAAGGCACGGTAGAAGGCGAGTTCCGCGAAGTATAACGGACAATAACAATTAACCGAACCCCCTTCCGTTTTTGGAAGGGGGTTTTTGTTTGCTTTTATGTCCCGTTTAAGGGACAATGACATTTGGGTAATCGCACGGAGTATAATTGCTACCATGAATGAACCGATACCAAATCTCGATGCTATTCTGCACCAGGTCGGCAAACCGGCGCGCTACACCGGCGGCGAATGGAATGCCGTCGTCAAGGACTGGGACGGAACCGGCATAAAAATAGCCCTTTGTTTTCCGGACAGCTATGAAATCGGCATGTCCAACATGGCGGTGCCCATCCTCTACGACCTGCTCAACCGGCAGGCGGACGTCCTCGCGGAAAGGGTGTTCGCTCCCTGGACGGACATGGAAGCCCTCATGCGGCAGAACAGCATCCCGCTCTACTCGCTGGAAACGAAACACCCGCTCAAAGAATTTGACATCATCGGGTTTTCGCTGGGGTATGAACTCGGCTACACCAACGTCCTCAACATGCTCGACCTTGCCGGGATTCCCGTATTTGCCGCCGAGAGAGACGATAACTGCTCGCTGATTATTGCCGGCGGCAGCTGTACCCTCAACCCGGAGCCGCTGGCGGACTTCATCGACCTGTTTGTCATCGGCGACGGCGAAGAGGTGACCAAAGAATTAGTTGATTGCTTCCGCGTCTGGCAGGTAGAGGGGAAGCCGGGGGGCAAGACGCAGCTTCTCCGCAGGCTCGCCGCTATCTCAGGGATTTATGTTCCCAGCCTCTACCATGTGGAATACCAGCCCGGCGGCACTATCAAAAGCATTACACCGGTAGATAAAGAAGTCAGTCCAGTCGTTACCCGCCGCATGGTCTGCGAGCTGCCGCCGCCGGTAACAACAACGGTCGTCCCCTACGTGGAAGTAACCCACGACCGCGGCGCAATTGAAATCCAGCGAGGTTGCAGCTGCGGCTGCCGCTTCTGCCAGGCGGGCATGATTTACCGCCCGGTGCGGGAGCGCTCCCATGATGAAGTGATGCAGACTATCGAGAAAATTATCAACGATTGCGGCTACGATGAAGTCTCCCTGGTCTCGCTCAACACCAGCGATTATTCCGGCATCCATCAACTGGTCAATCGCATCGCCCGCGAGTATCCCAATCTGGCGGTGTCCCTGCCCAGCCTGCGCCTGGACGCTTCGGCAATCAAGCTGCTGAGCTTCCTGCCCACCCGCAGCAAGACCGGGCTGACCTTCGCGCCGGAAGCCGGCAGCGTCCGCCTGCGCCGGGTCATCAACAAGAATGTCACCGAGGAAAACCTCCTCGAAACCGCCGCCACTGCCTTCGAACGCGGCTGGACCACGCTCAAGCTCTATTTCATGGTCGGTCTGCCGACGGAAACTACTGAAGATGTGTCGGACATCGTCCGGCTGGTCGAGAAAGTTTTCGCCATCGGCCGGGAAGCCAGCCGCCGCATCCCGCGCGTCCGCATCTCAGTAGCGACGTTCGTGCCCAAGCCGCACACGCCGTTCCAGTGGGTAGCACAGGAGCCGGAAGCCTCGTTAAATGCCAAGCAGGAAATCCTCCAGAAGGCGCTGCTGCACCGCAAGAACATCAGCTTTTCCTGGAACGACCCCCGCACCAGCCTGCTGGAAGGTGCGCTCTCCCGCGGCGACCGCCGCATCGGCAGGGTGATTTATAACGCCTGGAAGCTGGGCAGCAAGTTCGATGCGTGGACGGAGCATTTCAAATTCGAAAACTGGCAGCGCGCTTTTGTTGACGCCGGTCTGACGCCGGACTTCTATGCCCGCCGCGAGCGTCCTTTAGATGAGGTGCTGCCCTGGTCGCATATCGATGCCGGCGTAACCACCGCTTTCCTGAAACAGGAATATGCCAGCGCGGTCAAAGGCGATATTACGGAAGACTGCCGCTACCAGGCATGCAACGTCTGCGGTTTGCAGAGGTGGCAGGCAGGCTGCTGGGAAAAGGCCGCCGGAAAGTAATATATCTGGTAACCTGTCCCCTGCCCCCTCCCTCGATGGGAGAGGGCAGGGTGAGGGTGAATCAGTTTTATTTCAGCCCGGAGAGAAAATCTTCGATTGCCTTGTTGACCTCGGCGGGCTTTTCCCCGTACACCGGGTGCGTGCCGCCGGGAATGACCACTTCTTTAGCTCCCTCTATCTTGGTCGCCAGGAAATGGGCGTATTTCGGGGGCGTCATCTCATCGTTGCTGCCCACGATAATCAGCGTGGGCACCTTGATTTCTCCGACGCGCGCCATGATATCGAACTTGTCGCAGCAGAGGAAGTCGTTGTACATCACGGCGGGATTGATTTTCAGCCGTGAGGCGATCATGCGGGCTTTGAAGCCGGGAGTCGCCCACTTGTAGGCATCTTCGATGAAGGCTTTGTAAGCCGCCGCATCGTTAATCATGTTCTTGAAGTTGTTCAGGAAATCGGGATGCACCCGCAGGCGGGCGCCGCTGCCCACCAGAATCAGCGCCTTAAGGTCTTTGGGGTATTTCACCGCGTAGGTCAGGGCGATGCCGCCCCCCATCGAATGCCCCACCAGAACGATATCCTTGAAGTACTGCTTCTGGATATAGCCATGCAGCCAATCGGCGTAGTCTTCCACGCTGGTGCACGGCTCGCCGTCCGGGTGACCGGGCAACGCAATTGCCTCGGAACCGACGAAGTAGCCGGTCTGGTTGACCCACGGTTCGCGGCCGGCGCCGGCGCCGGGAATAAGCAGCATCTTCATAGTTGATTCCCTCTCTTACCCTTCCATTATTTTATTGTTCGGGTTATCGCATCCTGTCATTACGAGGAGCGCAGTGACGAAGCAATCTCTATTAATCCCGTATTGGATTGCTTCGCTCCGCTCGCAATGACATAAAGCCAGTTAATTACGCCTGCACGAAGGACGTGACCGCCACTACCTTGTCGCCCTCATCCAGCCGCATCAGGCGCACGCCCTGCGTACTCCTGCCCTGGACGGTAATGCCCTGCCTCGGGTCGCGTTCTTTTATCGGGATGCAGGTAAGGATGCCCTCCGCTGAGATGACCATCGCCATCTCGGCGAGAGTCACAACCCGCGCCGCGACCACGATGCCGGTCTTGTCCACGACGCGGAAAGTGCGTACGCCGCTGCCGGCGCGGCTCTGCCGCGGGTATTCCTCGATGGGCGTCAGCTTGCCGTAGCCGCCATCGGTTGCGACCAGCAGGAAAGCGCCCGGCTCGACGCGGTTCATGCTGATAACGATGTCACCTTTAAGCAAGCGGATGCCGCGCACGCCGCCGCTCATCCGGGAGCTTGCCCGCAGTGAGGAGACCGGGAAGCGGATGGACTGCCCGTTCTGCGTCACGATAATAACATCTTCTTCGTCGGTGGTCAGTGCGACCGCCACCAGTTCATCGCCGGGGGCGAGGTCCATGGCAATCAAGCCGCTGCTGCGTACCGCCGCGAAGTTGCTCAACGCCGTCTTTTTGGCTTCACCGTTGCGGGTTGCCATCACCATGAAGGCTTCCGGCATGAACTCCGCAGTATCTATCATGGCGGTGACCCGCTCGTTCTCTTCTACCGAGAACAGGTTAATGACCGCCGTCCCCTTGCTGATGCGGGAAGTGCTGGCGGGTATCTCGTAGCACTTGAGGTGGAAAACCTTGCCCTTATTGGTGAAAAAGAAAAGATTATCATGAGTATCCGCCGCGGTGAGCAAGCGCACCGGGTCGCCTTCAATCGTCACCATGCCGATGATGCCCTTGCCGCCGCGGTGCTGCGGAGTGAATGACTTCGCCGGGACGCGTTTTATGAAGCCGCGGGCGCTCAGGGTAACGACCACACGCTCGTGCGGGATGAGGTCTTCTTCCGTGAAATCCATCATGCCCTGTTCCATAATCGCGGTGCGCCGTTCATCGCCGTACTTTGTCTTAATCTCGCCCACGTCCTGGTTGATAAGCGCCAGGATGCGCCGGGGATTCGCCAGCAGGTCTTCCAGGTAAGAAATGGTTTTAAGCACTTCGGCATACTCGTCCAGAATTTTCTGGCGCTCGAGGTTGGCAAGGCGGCGGAGCTGCATATCCAGGATAGCCTGCGCCTGCTTCTCGCTCAAGCCGAACTTGTGCATCAGGTTCTTGCGCGCCACCTCGGCGTTCTCCGATTCGCGGATAGTCGTAATGACGGCATCGAGGTTGTCCAGGGCGATGCGCAGACCTTCCAGGATATGGGCGCGGGCTTTCGCCTCTTTCAGCTCGAACTTGGAGCGGCGGGTGATGACTAGGTGGCGGAAATCGATGTAATTCTGGAGGGCTTCCTTGAGGCTGATAACGCGGGGCTGACCGTCCACCAGCGCCAGCATGTTGACGAAGAAGGTGGTCTGCATGGCGGTATGTTTGAACAGGTTGTTCAACACCTGCTGCGGCATCGCTTCCCGCTTCAATTCAATGACGATGCGCATGCCCTGCCGGTCGGATTCATCACGAAGCTCGGCGATGCCCTCGATTTTCTTCTCTTTAATCAGGTCGGCGATGGATTCAATCAAGGCTGCCTTGTTGGTCTGATAGGGCAGTTCCGTCACCAGAATCTGGTCGCGGGCATTGCCCGTTCCTTCCACGATATGCGCCTTGGCGCGCACCAGCACCTTGCCGTGACCGGTGGTGTAGGCGTCCCGGATGCCCTCATAGCCCATGATGATGCCCGCCGTGGGGAAATCGGGACCTTTGATGAATTTATGCAGGTCTTCGATAGCCGCATCGGGATTTTCAATAAGGTAGGAAATGGCGTCGCAGACCTCGGTCAGGTTATGCGGCGGGATGCTGGTCGCCATGCCCACGGCGATGCCGGAACTGCCGTTGAGCAGCAGGTTGGGCAGGCGGGCGGGCAGAACGCTGGGCTCTTTAAGGCTGTCATCGAAGTTGGGGACGAAGTCGACCGTGTCCTTATCAATGTCTACCAGCATCTCATCGGCGATGCGGGAGAGGCGGGCTTCGGTGTAACGCATCGCTGCCGGCGGGTCGTTGTCCACACTGCCGAAGTTGCCCTGGCCGTCAACAAGGGGGTAACGCATAGCGAAGTCCTGCGCCATGCGGACCATCGCATCGTAGACCGAGGTATCACCGTGCGGATGGTATTTACCGAGCACTTCACCGACGATACGGGCGCTCTTGCGGTGGGGAGTGTTGTGCCGCAGACCCATGTCATTCATGGCGTAGAGGATGCGGCGGTGCACCGGCTTCAAACCATCCCGCACATCGGGCAGCGCGCGAGAGACAATTACGCTCATGGCGTAGTCCAGGTAGGAGTTACGCATCTCGTCTTCGATGTTAATCGGTTTAACCGTCCCTAGAACCATGGCCAGACCTCCCTAGTATTAACCGGAATCCTCAAGGTGGGGTGCTGCTGTTTTTTGCGTATATGACACCCCTATTTTACACCAATTCATATACGAGAGGGAAATAAAAAAGAGTACGAGTAAGTTACCTTTTGGATGATAGTCGCGACCGCTCGTGGTGAGCTTGTCGAACCACAGCAACTTCCTCACCCTTCGACAGGCTCAGGGTGAACGGGATATATTGTTCGCCAACCAAAAGGGAACAATATCAATAGTACCGGTATCTTAGAAAAAGTACTGCCGCTTCTCCGAGGCTGCGAACGGTGCTGAAGCTATTCTTCGTCGTTGCCGGAATCTTCCGGCTCAACAGCTTCTTCCGGCAGGACCTCTACTTCGTCCCCGCCGATGATGGTGTAACCCGGTTCTTCATCAGCTTCGCGCTCGTACTCGGCGTCCATCTTGAGGATGCGTTCTCCGCTCATCGGCTGCACCGCTTCCATCCCTTTCGGCGGGAAGGAAAGCCGCCCGACCTGGCCGGGATGCTGGTACGCCTCGCGGATGATGACTGCCATCGTTTCCTCGGTTGAACTGACGACGGTGGCGCTGTAGCGGTTGCCGCCGCCCATGAGCTTGATAAGCCGCAGCGCGTGTTTCGTTTCGACTTCACCCAGGTATTCGCCGGCGGCGCTGGATACCAGCAGCCGGGAACCCTTGATTTGCAGGCTGACTTTATCCCCGGCGACGAGGCGGGCGCGCACTTCCCGCGGCGCCGGCGCCTGCAGGTTAACCACGCCGGACTTGCCGATTTCCTCGATGAAATGGTCCGGTTCCACGGTTTCCCGGTCTTCAGCAGGTTTGGCGGACTCTTTCAAGAGACTCAGCCGGTGCAGGTTTTTCTTGGCAATAGCGTTATAAGCATCGACGGCAATTGCTTTCTTGTAGGCATCCCGGGCATTGGCATAATCGCCCAGTTCCATGTAAGCTCTGCCCAGCCGGTTAAAAGCGTTGACTTCCTGCGGGTGTTCCGCCAGGATATTTTTATTGACTTCTATCGCATCACGCCAGCGCCCCTGCATCGCCAGCGATATCGCCTGTTCGCCCAGTTGATTTTTAAGCCGTATCGGCCGTTCTTCTTCACGTGTCATCAGAGAATCCAGACTCCTGTTCGGGTAATTTGACCACTTATTTTACCCTAACTTGAACAGGTACACAAGAGGAAAACACCACAATATTTTGCTATTTGATGGGTTCTTTAGTCCCGATTGCATACCTTTTGACAACCGGACCCTCCCGAGGTATAATCAAGTCTTCTCACATCCTGAAAGAGAAAAAGGGGGATAGAAATGGAGAAACAGGTTTCAACCCGCCATGAAGGATATCTGGAAGCATTACTCAATGCTTCTCCCCTGGGAATCCTGGCCATCAATGCCGATGGGAAAATCACCTTCGCCAACAAAGAGGCAGCTGCCATATTCGAATGCGAGATGCGCGACCTCCTCGGCGAAAATATCGCCACCGTTTACGCCAGCGAGGAAGAAGCCAAGGAGACGAACCGCAAACTCTTTGCGAGCGGCGGGGCAATCCGTGACCACGAGTCCCGCGGGAAAACGAAGAAAGGGAAAATCGTCCCTCTCCGCATTTCTGCGGCGCATATGATAATCGGCGCCCAATATACCGGCGCGGTGGGCTTTTTCGAGCCGTACCGGCCCTGGACGGCGGCAGAAGCCAAGGTAAAAGCGCGCGTCGAGGAGACTGAAGCCAAGCTCGAAGAATTAAGAAAGCTGTCCATCCCCATTTTTGAGTTGTATCCCGGCTTGACTATGGTGGAGGTAATCGGGAACCTGGACGCCGCCCGCTGGGCGAATATCGCCGCGAGTCTGCTCAGCAACATGGAAACTTCGAAGAGCCGGGTGATCCTGATTGACCTGTCCCCGGCGATGGTCGCAAATAAAGAAGTCGCCGCCGAATTGGTGAAAACCATACGCACCGTCCACTTGCTGGGGGCGCAATGTATTATTGCCGGTATTCAAACCCCCCTGGCCAGCGCCGTCGAATCACTGATAACGGATATCAGTTCCGTGATGTCTTTCCGGGCGTTAGACGCGGCGTTACAGGCAGCGCTCAACCAGCTCGGTTACAATATCTGCGAAAATAGCTAGTTCGTCAGCCATTCCGGCCGATGCCTATAAAGGGTAGAGGGTATTCTTCCGGCATCTCTCTTCCTTCTTTGACAAACCGCGCCTGTCACGGCTAGAATGCAAATAGAGGTCATTAGACCCGAGGAGGCTCTTAGATGAAAGAAAAAGTAGAAACTGCCCTGAACAAGATCCGCCCGATGCTCATGCAGGACGGCGGCAATATCGAACTGGTCGAGGTCAGTGACGGGACAGTTAAAGTACGGCTGCAGGGCGCCTGCGGCGGCTGCCCGATGGCGGCGATGACCCTGCGCGGCTACGTGGAAAAAATCCTCAAAGCGGAAGTGCCCGAGGTCAAGGCCGTCGTCGCCGTACCCTAGATTCGCCTATTTCGACGGCTGTTTCTTATCCAGTTCAAATGCAGAGTGGAGGGCGCGCACAGCGTCCTTCACTTTGTTTTCAGCGACAATACAGGTTATCCGGATTTCAGATGTTGTTATCAGCTCGATATTGATGCCTTTATCGCTGAGCGTCTTGAACATCCTCGCGGCAAAGCCCGGCGCGTTCTGCATGCCGGTACCCACCACGCTCACCTTGCCCAGCTTATCATCGCCGACGCATTCCCGCGCGCCGATGGACTTTGCAATCGGCTCCGCCACCGCCATCGCGCTCTTGAGCTGGCTGCGCGCCACGGTAAACGTCAGGTCGGTGATATCCTTTGTGCTGGCATTCTGGACGATGGTATCCACGCTGATGCCTGCTTCTGCCAGCGCCACGAAGATGCTCGCCGCGATACCGGGACGGTCCGGCACGCCGACGATGGTTATCTTGGCGACATCCAGGTCATGCGCGATACTGCGTACTTTATTTCTGACTTCCATAGCTACCTCTCTGTGAATTAGTGTCCCGGGATTATCCGTAAAGCTGGAGGCGACCAGGATGGGGACATCATACAGTTCGCCCAACTCTACGGCGCGGGGATGGATTACCTTGGAGCCGTAGGTCGCCAGCTCGAGCATTTCGTCATAGCTGATTTCATCCAGCCGCTGCGCTTCCGGCACGACGCGCGGGTCGGCGGTAAAAATGCCTTCGGTATCGGTATAACGCTCGCAGCGGGCGGCTTTGGTGCTGGCTGCCAGCGCCACCGCGGTGGTATCCGAGCCGCCGCGCCCCAGCGTGGTAATATCCATGTCCTTGGTGATGCCCTGGAAGCCCGCCACGATGACGATATTGCCCTTTTCCAGCTCAGCCAGCAAGCGCCGCGCCTCTACCTTGAGGATACGCGCCCGGTTGTATGCCGAATCGGTCTGGATGCCCGCCTGCGCACCGTTGAGGCTGATTGCCTGGTGCCCCATGCTCTGCAACGCCATTACCAGCAGTGCGCTGGAAACAATCTCGCCGGTGGAGAGCAGTACATCCAGTTCGCGCTGGGTGGGTTGAGAGGTTACCTGCTGCGCCAGCTTGATGAGGTCATCGGTCGTGTCTCCCATTGCCGAGACGACGACCACCACCTGGTTGCCCGCCTCTTTAGTCCGGACGATGCGCCGGGCGACGTTCCTGATTTTTTCGGCATCCGCTACGGATGAGCCGCCGTATTTCTGCACAATCAAAGCCATAAGTTCACTACCTCGAAAGGACCAACTTAGCCATTATTTTATAACCTTCATTGAGGATAATTCCAGTTTTACCGGCTTCCGCCTCGGTAAAGCGGCGCGCGCCGCCGGCTTGGAAGCCTTCGCCCCAGAGCAGGAACGGCACGGGGTCCGGAGTGTGGGTGCGCACCGCGATGGGGGTGGGATGGTCCGGCATCACCAGTACCCGCAGGTTGCCCTTATACGAACGCAGCCTGCCGATGACATCTTCATCGATACGCTCCAGCGCCTCGATTTTTTCATCAATGTTGCCGCCGTGACCGGCTTCATCCGGGGCTTCAACGTGAATGACGACCAGGTCATGCTTCCTCAAAGCTTTGAGCGCCCCTTCGGCCTGCCCGGCATAGTCGTTATCGTTGCCATCGGTGACGCCTTTAATTTGCAAAACATCCATCTCCGCCATCATCGCCAGCCCGCGCAACAGGTCTACCGCGGAAGTCAGCGCGGCGCTGACGCCATAGTATTGCTTGAAGGCAGGCATAGGCGGCAGCTGTCCGGTGCCCCAGAAAAGCCAGATTTGCGTTGCGGGAAGCAAACCGCGCGCCTGTCTCGCCTTATTCACCGGATGGTCGCGCAGTACTGCCTTAGAACGCTCCATCAGGTCAAGAAGCGACTGGCTGCCGCTGCCTTTGGGCAGATATTCCGCCACTGTCTTGCCGGGGATATCGTGAGGCGGCGTGCACACCGCTTTCAGGCTGTCTTCCTGACCTTTGAGTTTGCAGATGTGCCGGTAGCTGACGCCGGGGTAGAACTGCACAGTATCGCCGCCCAAGTTTTGCCGGAGCGCGGCAATCAAATCTTTTGCCTCAGGGGTGGAAATATGTCCGGCGCTATAATCCCGCATGACACCATCCTGCACGGTCACCAGATTGCAGCGGAAAACTACCTCGCCGGCGCCGATGGCGATGCCCATGGCGCGCGCCTCAATGGCTGCCCTGCCGCGGTAATAGACCTGCGGGTCATATCCCAGCACGGACATGCAGGCGACGGCACTGCTCGGCTCCATGCCCGGCGGCACGGTGCGCGCCAGCCCGAGGTAGCCGCCGGCCGCCATGGCATCCAGGTTGGGAGTGCGCGCCAGTTCCAGACAGGTCTGATTACCCCGCGCCGGAAGCGGCAGACCCGCGGCGCCGTCCATGATGACCACAACAAACTTCATAAATTCCTCACCGGTTTGCAACCTGATGCCAAATCAACATATAATATTTGCTGGCGGGGCGTAGCGCAGCCTGGTTTAGCGCGCAGCGTTCGGGACGCTGAGGTCGGTGGTTCGAATCCACTCGCCCCGACCAATTCAGATTACAACTCCTTGTAAGTATTTTCCGCACGGCGGGCAATCCTGATTATTATCACCTTACGTTCTGAGTCGTCCACGCTGTATACTATCCTGAATTTACCAATCCTGATACGCCATAACCCGCTGGCTGCCAGTTTTTTAACTTTTACAGGTCTGGGCTCCCTTTTTAGAGACGAAACAACACTTGAGACGGGTTCAAAATCTTGCTTGCTGAGCTTATCCAGTTGCTTCTGGGCAGAGTGCCGTATACTAATCTGGTAGCTCACCCCGGCGCTCCCGTTCTCTCCTGCGGCCTAAGTATTCTTCCCAGGTAACAGTGCCGCTTTCATCGGCAAGAATCTTCAATCCTTCGCGGATATCTTCTTCATCCTCTAAAATCTCCAGAGCGCCTTCGCGAATAAGTTTTGCCATTGAAGTACGGCGTTCAAACGCCAGTCTGCGCAGCCGCTCGTGCTGCTCTGGAGTAAGGAAAATCGTAGTACGTTTAAGACTTGTTGCCATACCCACCACCTCCAACAGCTAATAGTAACATACAAACATCTGTATGTCTATCCTACTTCCTTCTTCGCTTCTTTCCATAGCTTATTCTGCTCGCCAAAGGAAAGCTTTTCGATTTTCAGGCCGCGCCGGCGGCACAGCTCTTCCATGTAAGAAAAACGGCGGTAGAACCGCTCGTTGGCTTCCCGCAGCGCCGCTTCGGCATCCACGTCCATCCGGCGGGCGATATTCACCAGGGTAAAGAGCAGGTCGCCGAACTCGCTGGCGCGCTCTGCATCATTTTCGGCTCTCTTTAACTCGCCGATTTCCTCGACGAGCTTCTCGATAACGCCGTCCACGTCTGCCCAATCGAATCCGACGCGCCCCACCCGTTTTTGTACCTCGCGGCTGTAACTCAAGGCGGGCATCTGCCGGGGCACGCCGTCCAGCATGGACACGCCCTCTGCGCGCTCCTGCTGCTTGAGCACTTCCCAGTTGTGGGCGACTTCCTCAGCGTCTTTTGCCGTGCCCGTCCCGAAGATATGCGGGTGGCGGTAAATCAGCTTTTTATTAAGCTTTTCGATAACATCGCCGGTGGTGAATTCGCCGGCTTCCGCGGCAATCTGCCCGTGCAGTACGATCTGAAGGAGCAGGTCGCCGAGTTCGCCGCACAGTTCGTTATCATCGCCCCGGTCGAGCGCTTCCAGTACTTCGTAGCTTTCCGCCAGCAGGTGTTCCCGCAGCGAGCGGTGGGTCTGCTTGCGGTCCCAGGGGCAGCCATCCGGCGCCCGCAGCCGGGCGATAATATCCGTCAGGGCTTCAAATGTGCTTAAGTCTTCAGGCAAAGGCATTTCTCCTGAGTTGATTATACAGGCTGGGCGCAAAGAGGGGCAACAAATCTAGCTCGGCAATACCGACCCGATGAAGTTGCGCTGCCCGCGCAGGAAATCGCCCGCGGACACCGCCCGCTTGCCTTCGAGCTGGAGCTCCGAGATATTGAGCACGCCGTCTCCGGTGCCGATACCGAGCCCGTTGCCCTGTCCTAAATTAACCACCTGACCTGACTGTGCCGAAACATTAATACCCGTCAGCGGCACGGCGGCGATAATCTTGAGCTGCTTGCCTTGCCAGGTTGTATAGCAGCCGGGCCAGGGATTGAAAGCGCGGATGCGCCGCCCTATTTCGATAGCCGGGCGCCGCCAGTCAATTTGCCCGTCCTCTTTGGTGAAGGGTTTGGTATAGGTGGCTCGGCTATCGTCCTGGGGCT
>JAQTVW010000132.1 GCA_028706655.1 Dehalococcoidales bacterium
TTCCCGGCAAGGGCACCGCTTATCCGCAACTGCTTTATTCATTGATTGCCCAGTTGCCCGGCGTTCCCGTCATTTGCGCCCACTGGGGCGGCGGACTGCCTTTTTATGCCCTGATGCCTGAAGTTAAACAAGCCCTGGCGAACGTCTATTTCGATACCGCAGCGTCGCCGTTTTTGTACCGCCCGGAGATTTACGCACAGGTGAGCCAACTCATCGGGGCAGATAAAATCCTATTCGGCAGCGATTATCCCCTGATGCGGCAGCGGCGGGTGCTCAAGGAAATTCAGGCAGCCGGACTATCGGAAGATGAGCGGGAGCTAATCGTGGGCGGCAATGCCCGGCGACTGCTGGGTATTAAAGGCTAAACATGGAATTCATCCGTTCGTTCATCGCCATCGAGCTTCCCGAAGAGATAAAGCGACTACTCACCAGTTTGCAGGCGCGGCTGAAAAAAGCGGATTATCCGGTCAAGTGGGTCGAACCGAACAGCATCCACCTGACCCTCAAATTCCTCGGGGATGTCGCCGCAGACAAGATAGACCTGGTGACCACGGCAACTGAAATTGCCGCCGGCGGCATTAAGCCTTTCCGCCTGACCGTCAGCGAGACGGGAGTTTTCCCCAATCCTAAGCGCACCCAGATTATCTGGGTCGGCTTGAGCGGAGACTTGCAACCATTGACCCAGTTGCAGCTGAACATCGAGGCAGAGGTCAGTCCCCTCGGCTTCCCCACCGAAGCGCGGGGATTCACGCCTCATCTTACCCTGGGCAGAGTACGGGACTACGCTTCGCCGGAAGACAGGCAGGCGCTGGGAGAACTGGTCGCCAAAACCACTTTGGAAGATAAGGTAGCCTTCGAGGTTAAATCTGTCAATCTGATGCGCAGTCAGTTGAACCGCGCCGGCGCTGTCTATAGCTGTCTCAAATCAGTGCCGCTAAAGTAAAAATAGCTATCAACCCTCTTGCGCAGAGCCGCTGTTTGAGGTATACTTAAGCGAAATTTTTGATTGGCTGGGAGGAGGGTTTTCATGGAACAGCTTAATTTCCCCAAATGCCTCAAGTGCAGCGCCGGCGACCTTGTACCCCTATCCGATTTCGGCAGCCAGGGGGCAACGATACATTATAAAGCATGGGTCTGCACCAATCCTGAGTGTGGCTTCAACCTGAAAATCAGGAACGGTGATGTTTATATCAACGAACCTATCATGAACGGCGTCCACAACACCCGCATCCGCCAGAACGCCGTGTAACCGGCCCGGGAATACGGAGGACTAAAGCGCTTCCTCAAATCGTTCGCCTCGGTGGGGTAGCACTGGACTTCCTGTTTCCACAGTGGTGTATTGGTTGTGGCAGAGGAGGCGATATCCTTTGCTATTCATGCCGTCAGCAATTCCTTCCCGTTATTCCCCCGGTGTGCCCCCGTTGCGGTCTGCCCCAGGTCAACGGGCAGCTGTGTCTCAATTGTTCAGGGTGGCAGGCGGCAATAGACGGCATCCGCTCCCCTTACCAGTTCGATGGTGTGGCACGCGAGGCGGTGCACCAGCTAAAGTACCGGAACCTGCGCATACTCGCAGTACCGCTGGCGAAGCTGCTGTACGACTTTCTTAAGGAGAATCCGTTGCCGGCAGAAGTCATCATCGCGGTACCGCTGCACCCGAAGCGATTGCGCGAGCGTGGTTACAACCAATCGCAACTGCTGGCAGAAAAGCTGAGCCGGCTTTCCGGTCTGCCTGTTATGGATGATTGCCTGGCGCGCGCTCATTACACCATGCCCCAGGCGCGTACCGGCAGCGTCGCCGAGCGGCGAAGCAATATCGCCGGGGCATTCCTTTGCCGGAACGGGAAGGTAAAAAACAGGCAGGTGCTGCTGATTGACGATGTCGCCACGACCGGAGCAACTCTAAATTCCTGCGCCGACGTGCTTAAAGCCGCCGGGGCAGCCGGGGTATGGGGATTGACTTTCGCCCGCGAGATATAGCAGAGTAGATGTAATGATGGTTAATGGAGAGTGAATATGGAGCTGCAAATATCCGGGATTAACACTGAGATAACTCCTGAGGTCCGCCGGTATGTCGAGCGCAAACTGGGCAAGATGAAACGTTACCTCAACAGCGTCATGGATGCGAAGATAGAGCTCACCGAAGAGCAGACCCGCGACCCGGAAAAACGCTACCTCGTGCGCGTGAGCGCCAACAGCAAAGGTTCCACTTTCCACGGGGAAGAGCGGGGACTCGACCTTTTTACCGCCATCGATAAAGTTGCCGCCGTGATGACCCGGCAACTGGAACAGCACAAGGAAAAAATGGTCAAGAGACGCCGGCACGCCACTTCTCCGCGCACGATACTCTCCGAAGAGAAGCCAGCCGCGTCCGGCAAACGTAATATCGTTAAAACCAAGCATTTCCCGATGGAGTCCATGGACACGGCGGAAGCCATCAACCAGATGGAAGCGCTGGGACATGATTTCTACCTCTTCCTGGATACCGATTCCCGCGGGCTGCAACTGGTCTACCGCCGCAAGGACGGCAACTACGGACTGATTGTGCCCGAGTTATAAAAGGGCAGAATATGGCGAATAAACGATTTAACATCTATTTCTATCTTACCCTGGCGTGTTTCCTGGGGCTGATTGCCGTTTTTGTTTTCGGCGGGTACATCGGGGTATACGACTCTTTTAAAATCACGTCCGGGGAAATAACCCAGACCATCCAGCCGGATGTCTGGCGCACCGATAACCCCTACTGGTCGACCGGCATCGCCTGGGGCGATAAAACGGTTATCCGGTATGAAATCGATAACCGGCGGTTTTCCGATTATTCCGCGGATATCTCTGTGTCAATCTGGCGCAGCCAGGAGAAAATCAGTGATATACTGGCGCAGCCGGTTTCCCTGGGTTCCTTCAAGAAAACCACGATCGAATTCACCGTAGATACCAGCCAGTTTAACGCGAATATTTCCCGGGAGCAAAGCTATCAATTCACCATGGTGGTCAAGCGCGGCGATACGGAACGGAGAATCGTCCTGCATATTAGCCCTGGTCCCTACGGGAGCCGTCCTATCGCTCCGCC
>JAQTVW010000055.1 GCA_028706655.1 Dehalococcoidales bacterium
TGTCCACTACGGCACGACTTGGGACGAAGCGACCCTGCTCGAAGAAATCAAGCAGACCAACCTGGAACTGGAAAAGAAAGACGGCGTCAGGCGGCATTTCCACTACGATTGGGAAGCGGTGGCGCGGCACAACCCGGACTACCTGGCATATGTCACAGCGGAACGGGAGCGGCTGGGGGAAAACCATCCATTGTTCCTGACGCAGTACCGCCTGCTGCCCATCCGCGGCGGGGGCGGCTTCCTGAATCCGCAGCAGCGGGCGCAGCTCCAGGGCGAGCACGGGCGAAAGCGCCAGCCGGAGAAAGACAAGATGTATGTCGCGGGTATTGATGTGGCAGGGGAAGCGGAGGAAGCGGAAGATGCGGCGCTGCGCGCGCTCAAACCGAGGCAGGACTCGACGGTGGTGACTATCGGGGAAATGGACTTCGCCCGCGGTAACGAAATGACAGGAGAGCCGATTATAAAAGTGGTGGAACATTACTGGTGGACCGGCAAGAAGCACGCCGCACTTTACGCGCAACTCGTGGATATTCTGAAAAACGTCTGGCGTTGCCGCAAAATAGCCGTCGATGCGACGGGTATCGGCGAGCCGGTAAGCTCATTTTTGGCGAAAGCGCTCAGCGCGAGGGTAGTGCCGTTTACCTTCACTCAGAAGGCGAAATCGGAACTCGGTTTCAATCTGCTGGCGGCAATCAATTCCGGCAGGCTCAAGATGTACCGCGGCGATAGCTCCGCAGAGTACGGCGAGTTCTGGCGGGAAATGGAGCAGGCGAAGAGCCAGTACCGCCCGAACCAGAGTATAAACTTCTTTGTCGATGCTGCAAAAGGGCACGACGATTTTCTGATGAGCCTGTCCCTGATGATGGAGGCAGCGCGGCATTATGCGCCGAGAAGCGCGCGGGGGAATTACCCTTCGACAGGCTCAGGGTAGTTATATCATAAGTAATTCTGAGGAGTGGAATGACGAAGAATCCGTGACTGTTACGAATAATACGGATTCTTCGCTTACGCTCAGAATGACAACTATAAGATACCCTTTAATACAACTCTGGCCCAGGGTAAGCGGGCAGTGAACAGGCAAAAAGAAAGAGGGGGCATCGCGCCCCCTCTGAGTGTATTACTGGCTGGTTGCTTTAGGTATAGAAAGCGGTCTTCCTGCCCAGCAGGTAGCCGAGTCCGAAGAGCAGCAGCCCGCCCACGGCGATGATAGCGTAGGTAGCGCCCTGGGGCAGACGGAAGGGCTGTTTGACGAAGAAAGGATTGCCCTGCGACCACTCGCCTTCAGCGCCGCCGGCATCAACTGCCTTGACGCGGTAGTAGTAGGTGATGTCTTTTTCGGTTACGGCGGCTTCCTCAGCCTTGGTCAGGGCGTAATCGGAACGGGTCAGCCCGGTCTTCTCCAGGATGATGGCGCTGGCGGTGAAATCACGGCTGGAAGAAATCTGGAGCGTGTAAGTCGCCGGGGTGCTCCTCACGGTGACATCCTGCCAATCGAAGGTCATCGGCGATTTGAGTTCCTCACCGAGGGCGGGCACCAGCGGAGTCGGCGCCTTGGGGGTATCGACATCAACGATAAAAGTAAGTTTCTGGCTGTTAGTGCCGTCAGTGGCGGTGATGTCGTGGCTGCCCGACTTGGCGGCAGGGACTTTGAAAGCGGCGACGAAGATGCCGTTGGCATCGACGTTGGGGCTGGCTACTTCAGCGGTATCGAACTTGATGCTCATTTTCGCTCCGGTCTTGAAGCCGGAGCCGCTGATAAGGATATTATCTCCCACATAGCCGCGGGCAGGATTGAGGCTGATGACTGCCGTGACCGGCGGTTTGGTCGGTGTCGGCGTGGGGGTAGGCGTGGGAGTCGGCGTTGGCGTGGGGGTGGGGGTAGGAGTGGGAGTAGGCGCGACGACGGTGAAGTTTACCTGGCCGAGATAGTTGCTGGTATCCACTATCTTCACAATATACGGTCCGCCGGGGGTGTTTTGCGGTATGTTGAAGATAGCGTTAATGCTGCCCTGCGGAGTCGTTACCGGCGTCCCGGTGGGAGTTATGGGAGTAGCGCCGAACGTAATGGTGAAGGGCAGGTTGCCGCCGAAGCCTTTACCGGCGAGAATGACGGGGGTTCCGGGTGCGCCCTCAACCGGCGTGAGACTCACCGTCTGCTGGTTTACGGTGTAGGTAGCGGTAGTGTCACTGCCGCCGACGGTGGCGGTGATGGTATGAGTGCCGGCGGTGCTGTCAGGCACAGAAATTGTGCCAGAAAAAGTAGCTGGGGTATTGGCACTGGTGATAGCGGTGCCCGCCATGGTCACTGCTACGCCATCGTATTTGATGGCGACGGTCTGGTTTGCCGGAAAGTTGCTGCCGGCGATAGTTACCGTGGTTCCCACAGGCCCCTGGGCAGGAGAGATGACAACGGTGCCGCCTATGACAGTCAGAGTGGTAATTGCTCTGATGAGTTTCATATCTCCTGGAGCATAAGTTCCTCCAAGATATGAATTGGTTGCACAGATATAATACGTAGTACCAGTAGTCACGCTTACCGTTGTAGCACCACCGTCGAGCGTTGCTGGTACACTAAAACTAAAGGTGAACGTGCCAGTGCTTTCGTCAATGAAAGCACCTCCGTAGACCATTTTGTATCGATTAAGCACGCCGGAAGCAATCGAACTACCCACTATAGGTGCAGTCTCATTGTAGAGCATATAAATATCTGAATATCGTTCTCCTGTAGTGTATGTTGGGAAGCCATTGCCGGTAAAAGTAACTGTGTCCCCAATTCTACTTTGTGAGACGGTGAGGGCAATAGTCTCGGCAAAAGCCGGCGAGGCAGGTAAAGCCAGTACCAGTAACGCCAGTACCATTGCCAGGCTGAATATTCGCCATAATTTAGTGTGGTGCATCGTGTACCTCCGTTTATTTTATCAATTTGCGGCGGGCGCCGCGCCTGGGGTTGTAAGTGCCTGCAAAATTATCCAGCAAGTCCCGGTTGATGAGCCAGGTGTTGTGGAACTTGGTGGCGGGCAGGTCGCCCTGGCGGCACAGCCGTTTCACAGTCTCGGGATGAATCCTGAGGCGGCGGCTGACTTCCAGGGCGTTCAGGTAATTGTCCCAGGGCACAAAATCGCCTCGCAATTAGATATTGCTTTACTAAAACAATTGTAGACTCCCGCGTTTGTAAATGTCAAGAGGTTTCTCTCCAATAGATTAAACGTCACAGGGACGAAAAGGTTACCCCGGCGACAAAAAACCATTGACGGTATTAGAACATATGTGCTAATGTGTGTACCGTTTGGGGCAAGGAGATTGCGATGGAACGCGAGATTTGCGGAAGTGCAGAGATGTATTTGGAGGTTGGGGCAGAGAATAGCTTAGAGGCAGAAACTGATTTGCCGCCGGAGTTTTGCCACTACCGTGACGAAGGCTGCGCGCTGGCAAGTTCTTGTTTGGACTGTCCGTTTCCCAATTGTATCCATGATGTTCCGGGTGGTCCGCAGCACTGGGTGAAAGGAAAACGGGACGCCGAGATAACCAGGCAATTCAATAAAGGCAAGACGGCAAAAGAACTGGCGCAGCTTTTCGGGGTAAGCGTCAGGACGGTGCAGCGGGCGTTGAAAAGAGCAGCCGCCAGTCAGCGAGATAAGCCTCATGGCGAGTGGATATAAGCATCGCTGAAACTGACAATTAAGTACTTAAAGGGAGAACCCGTGCAACCATGAATGAAAACATCGCGGCGCAACTGAATCGGTTGGATACCGAAAGGCTCAAGAGCTATAAAAACCTGCTGGACTTTTATCACGGGGAGCAATGGGAGGGGAGAGAGCGCCGGGGCGAGCGGCACCTCATTTTCAACTACGCCCGCGTCTTCGTCGAAAAGCTGACCTCTTATCTCATGGGCGGTATGAAGTTTGCCGTTGATGCAGCGGTGGACTCAGACGGAGCGTGTGGCCTCGCCCAGAAGGCGGAAGCGGCGCTTTACCGCGTCTATGAAGACAACCACCTGGAGCAGCTCGACCTGGAGACGGAAATAGACGGCGCAGTGCTGGGTGACGCCTGCTACAAGGTAATCTGGGATGCCGCGGAAAAGCGGGTCAGAATCACCGCACCCGATGTGCAGGGCATCTATGCCTGGTGGCTCGGCGACGATACCGCGCAGGTCTGGCGGGTCGCTTCCCGCTATAGCTTATCTGCGGAAGAAGCGGCGCTGCTCTACGGAGTCAAGTCTAAGAGTAAAACAACGTCAGTGGTGGAACTGTGGACCGACCGCACCTTCGAGCTTTATCTTGACAATGCGCTTTTTGAGCAGAAGCCCAATCCCTACGGCTTTATTCCCTTCGTGGTGTTCCCCAACCTGCGGGAGCCCAAGAAGTTCTGGGGCGTCTCGGACCTGAACCAGATTATGGAATCCCAACGGGAACTCAACCGGGCGATGAGCCAGCTTTCGCGGATACTGGAGCTTTCCGGTAATCCCATTGCCGTACTGGAGAACGTCGAAGAGTCCGAAGATATCGCCATCAAGCCGGGAGCGGTGTGGAATATCCCGGAAGACGCCAAAGCCTATCTGCTCGACCTGCTGCAGGGCGGCGGCATCAATCTGCACATCAATTACATCAATTTACTTTACCGGGCGCTGCATGACCTTTCCGAGTCGCCGCGCTCGGCTTTCGGCGGCATGGAACGCGATTTGTCCGGCGTGGCGCTGGAAATCGAGCTGCAGCCCCTGATGCAGAAAGTGAGGCGCAAGCGCATCATCCGCACGGCGGCTTACAACCGGCGTAACCGCATGATTTTGAAGCTGCTGGAGAAATATGCGGGGGAAAGTTACGGGGAAAACCGTCTGCGGGTAGTGTGGGGTCCGGTCATGCCCAACGACCTCGCGCGCAAGGTGACCAACGAGCAGGCGCTGGTGCAGACAGGCATCCATTCCCGGCGCACGGCGATGGAGGAAATCGGCGTGCAGGATACCGAACACGAATTCAAGAGGTGGCTGGAGGAGAGAGAAGCTATCCTCAGGATGAATAAAGAACTCAACGTGAAAGCAGTTAAAGGCGGCGCGAGAGAGCGTGCTTTGCCGCCTGGCGCGGAAGGCGTTGAGGAATAGGAGGACTGATGACAGACCACATGGAAACGGAAACAACCGAACTGGATACATTGAAGCGTGAACGCGGAGCCGCCCATGCGGAACTGGAATCGCGCGGCTCGGCTATCGCCAGGCTGGAGAAGGCGCTCGCGGAAAAGGACGGCGAGATGGCTGCCCTGAAACAGACGCTGGCGGACACCGAAGGTAAACTGGCGGCTGCCGGTAATTCGCTGGCGCAGGCGGTCGGGGAGTACCGCAGCCTGGTAGCCGGTTCACAACCGGGAATACCGGCAGAGCTTATCACCGGGAACACTATCAATGAAATCAACGAATCTCTCCAGAAAGCCCGGACGATTATCGAGCGGGTGAAGCAGGAGATTGAGGCGGAAGCATCTAAAACGCGCGTGCCTGCCGGCGCGCCGCAGCGTTCGCCGCCGGATATCTCGGCGCTGTCCCCGCGGGAAAAAATTCAATTCGCAATAGGAGGCAACAAATAAAATATGGCACTGACTTTAACTGAGGCAGCCAAGCTGTCCAACGATGTCCTGATCCAGGGAGTGGTGGAGACCATCATTAAAGACTCGCCGGTGCTCCAGTCCCTGCCGTTTATCGAGATCATGGGCAACGGGCTGACCTACAACCGGGAAAACGCCCTGCCTGGCATCGAATTCTACGATGTCGGCGACGAATGGACGGAATCCACGCCGACCTTCGAGCAGGTGACGGCGAACCTGAAAATCATGGGCGGAGACGCCGATGTCGACAACTTCCTGAAGTCGACACGCAGTAACATACAGGACTTACAGGCGGCAGTCATCGAACTAAAAGCCAAAGCACTGCGCGACAAATTCGAGGAAACTTTTATCTATGGCAATGCTACTGCCAGTCCAAAGCAGTTCGATGGTCTGCGCAAGCTGGTGGACACTGCTGCGGCAGGCAGCCAGGTGATTGCCATGGGTGAGACGGGCGCGACTTTAACCCTGCCCAGGCTCGATGAACTGATTGACGCGGTCAAGGGCGGCAAGCCGGATATGCTGCTGATGAGCCGGCGCTCCCGGCGCAAGATTAACGCGTTGATACGCGCTGCCGGCGGCATGATGGAAACCGACCGCGATAAATGGGGCAATTTCGTCCAGCTCTGGGACGGCGTGCCTATCGGCGTGAACGATTGGATACTGGATACCCATGCCGTCGTTGACAGCCTGGAGACTGCTACCACTGGCGGCGATTGTTCCGTGATTTACGCCGTGCAGTTCGGCGAGGGCGCCCTCTGCGGCTTGAGCGGTCCCGGTTTCATCCAGGCGGAGCCGGTTGGTCCGCTGGAGAACAAAGATGCCACCCGCACGCGGGTCAAGTGGTACGTCTCGATGGCGCTGTTCAGCGCGGTCAAGGCAGCGGCGCTTATCGGCGTGAAAGACTAAATTGACATAAAGAATAGAGAGGGGATAAATCCCCCTCTCGCGGAGGGAAAATGACGGAAATTTATACGACACAATCTAGCGTGCACCGCAGCGGAGTCACCGCGGTAGATGCCGCCGACCCGGCGGATGCCGGCGGCGCGGTTGATACGCGCGGCTATCATGAGTGCCGCTTCGATATCGCTATCGCGGGTGTCAGCCTGACCAGCCTGGAGGTGCAGGTGCTCTTCTGGAACGCGCGGCAGGAAGTGTGGATGCGCGGCGGTAAACGTACTTTTGACAATACCGGAAAATACGCTGTGGTGGTCGATGCGCGCGGCGCGAAAATATTCCTCAAGGTGACCGCTTTCACCGGGACGAGTTTCTCGCTGGCGGCGGACTATTCCCTGAGTTAGGAGACAAGTATGTTGAAACTGGCAGGAGAACATATCGAAGGGCAACTCGGTGACCATATAGCCAGTCTGAACGCCCACATGGACGATACCGCCCGGCTCCACCGCACCGGCCGCATGTATGTCGGCGGGGGCGCTACTCCTGAAGCACTGGGCGCGAACACCCTTTACGCCGGCGCTCTATGGGTGGTGCGCACCATGACTTTCGATCGTATCGAGGTTGATGTCACGGTAGCCGCCGCCGCCGGGAAGAATGCCCGCCTGGGCATATACCGCAACGGCGATAACTGCTACCCGGGCAGCCTGTTGCTGGATGCGGGCGAGGTACCGGTGGACAGCACCGGGCTCAAGGCGATTAACATCAATCTTCAGCTTGTGTCCGGGCTTTACTGGATAACCTGTGTCAGCGACGGTGCGCCCACCGCTAATACCGCGACTACTTCCGGATTGTTCCGGTTCCTGGGCGCCGCCGAGGCGACCGGTCTGACGATCGGCAGGGCGTGGTTTGCTAATCATGCCTACGCAGCTTTGCCCGACCCCTTTACCGCCGGCGGCAGCCTGGACTCTTTCTGCTTCAGGAATTACGGAGTGCTCAGGGTAGCATCTCTCGATTAGGAGGAAATCATGGCGGAAACAAGATACGTTGAAATTTACGAAGACGGCAGACTGAAAACGAGCGAACCGTACCAGGTATCCGATGCCGAGTTGGAACTGGAGAGCGATTGGCAGGTTATCGCCGCGTTATCAGCCAAAGCGGACGGCGAGATAACGCTGCCGGAAATCGCCCGTTTTGCCAAGGCGTTAGTGCGTCTTGGCAGAGGGAGGTAGCCGATGAACCTGGGTGATATGCGGACGATTGTGCGGCGCGAGCTGCATGATGAAGATGCCGCCAGCTACCGCTGGACGGACGATGAGCTTGACCGGCACATCGCCCGCGCCGTGAAGGAACTTTCCGAGCATGTCCCGGATGAACAGCGGGCGACGGTCACCACCACTGCCGGTTCGCGGGATTTGGATATTTCCACTATTGTCGACCGCGTCATGGTCGAGGCGGTGGAATATCCTGCCGGCAGATTTCCGCGCCGGTACCAGCGCTTTTCGCTGTGGGGTGACACACTGACTCTATTGGATGAACCGATGCCGGACGGTTCCGGTGCCTTTGTCTACTACGGAAAGCTCCATGTGATGAACGCGGAAAGCTCGACAGTCCCCGCGAAGCTGGAAGACCTGGTGGCGCTCGGCGCGGCGGGTTACGCTGCCGTGGAATGGGCGGTTTACGCCGTCAACCGCGTCAATACCGGCGGCGCGTTGACGCCGCGCGAGTTCCTCGACTGGGGAAAAGCGAAGGTGGAAGATTACCGCCGGGAACTGGCGCGGCTGGGTCGCCGCAACCGCGTCAGGGCGCGGTCGCTCTACAAGCCGTACGAAGCTGTTTCCCGAGCCGCGGACTACGGTCCTTAGGAGGCAGCCGGTGAATTTTTATCAGGCACTCTGGTCGCGTATCGGCGGGCGTCCCTGGACGTATATTCTACGGGATACCTGGCACAAATTCGAAGGTCTCTGGATTATCGGGCTGGTGGCGGCGGGGGCGCTTTTAGGACACTGGCTGTGGTCGCTTATTTTGTGGTTCTTGCTGGTGTTTGCCCTGGGTTACATCGCCGGGCATCTTTTCTGGGGTACGGAATACGTGCCGGGACAACAAGGGGAAAGACCTGAGGAGGACTGATTATGCGGACTCTGACAGCTACTCTGCTGGCGGCGCAAAAGCAAAACAGCACTGTGCCTTACGTCAAAATCGAAGCGAAGAACAAAATCGCCGGGGTAGTAAGGTATGACTGGGAGCGGCTTTATACCGGAAACGAAGCCGATTATTATCATGCCCTGGCTATCCCCGGCGATGGCTCGCTGGTACGCGTTCGCGTCACGCCGCCGGAAGATTCGCGCAAGCTCTATTATCAGCGCGTGGCAGACCCCGGTGCAGGCAGTGACTATAGCCAGTGGACTTATACCGGGCAATATGACGTCATGGCGGTCGCGGCGGCAGCACTCGGCGCAGAGCTTTCCATCTTCTTTATACGCGGTAATTGCGAGATAAAGCGCATCAGGAGCACCAATAACGGCGTTAGCTGGAGCAACCCGGAGATTATCGATTATTCGCCCGGCACGGCTGTCGGCGGGATAGCGGCGGCATATAAAGCCAACGGCGATTTAGCGCTGTTTTTCACTGAACAGTCCGTCCTTTACGTTAAGCAATACACCGCCGGCAACTGGCAGGCAAAATCGGCGTGGGATAAGACTACCGGCGATTTGTCCGGGGTCGCCTGCACTTATGATGCCGATTGGGACTTGCTGCTGGCCGGTCTGGATGAGGCAGGCAATAGCAAGCTCTGGAGTCTGATCTACGGCGATGGCGGCGAAGTTGCCGCCGGCGTCTGGTCGGGATTGAAAGAACTGGCGGCGGCATCCTCCGGAGGGGATTTCACCTATCAGCAGCCGTTCCTGGATAAGCCTGATGTCTACCGCGCTTTCTACGTCGAGAAGTTCACCGGCAATGAATCTTATCAACGCCCGTTCTGGTCGCACTCGGTTCTCAATGCCGGGTTCATTGAAAGTCTCTGGCGGGAGCCGGTGCCCTTCGATCTGTCCATAGAGTATGGACTGGCGCTGGCGCATCACGGCGATTATGCCTGGCTTTCTTGTCCTTCGGGCGTGTGGCGGGCAGATATGAGAGAGCAAAGTCTCGTTCTGACTGCCGATATTGTTGAAGTCAGGGAAGAACTGGATGAGACCACCGGAAAATTGACGGTGACATTGTGCAACGATGATGGCAAATACCATGCCCCGGGGCAGGGAAGCCTGGCGGTGCTGGATACCGGCTGCCGGCTTGATTTGAGTCCCGGCTATCTTACAAGCGCGGGGAACGAAGTGAGCGGCGGGCAGTCCTTTCAACTGGAAGCCCTGGAGCATACCAGCTCGGGCGACAGCGCCACTCTGATACTCCACGCTGCTGGCGGCTGGGAAGCTCTGGGTAACTGGAGCGCCCGCCACCAGTTCCGCTGGAACAAGAACGTAAACGAGGCAAACATAGGGGACATCCTCGCGTTTGTGCTGGCGCGGGTCGGACTAAAGCTGGAGATTATCTCGCAATCGGATGCTATACATGATTTTTATCCGGACTTTGCCATTTCTCCCGGGCAGCGCGGTAATGCCATTGTCGCGCGGCTCCTTTCTTATGTGCCCGATGTGGTCTTTAGCGAAGGTGATAAAGCGTACCTGGTAAATCCGCTTGCCGCGGACAGCGCCGTTTACAGCTATGGAGTAGACCATCCGATTCTGGCGGGAAGATATCGCACGGGGGCGCATCAAATTAACCGGGTGCAGGCAGAAGGCGATGAGGGTGGTTCGCTGATTGTCGCCGATAGCTTTGACTGGGCAGAAATTGAGCGGCTCGGTGACCGGCTGAGGCTAGTCGCCGATGGTAATATCTCTACTGTTGACCTTGCCCGGCAGCACGGGGCTGCCTGCCTGCGGAAAATAGAAATAGCATCAGTAAGCGGCGGTATTACCGTGCCGGTCAACTGCGGGCAGCAGCTTTATGATGTGGTTGCGGTTACCGATGCAAGGGCGGGACTGGCGGCTGCCCGGCGGCGGGTGCTGGGTATATCGCTGCGGTATCAGCCGCATCGCGGAGAGTACTGCCAGCGGTTGGTTCTGGGCGCGCCGTAAATTCCAGCGGAGAGAAAAATGAAGTTGAAAAAAGCGGTCTTAAAGAGTTTTAATTCCGGAAGCTACACGGCAATCGTGCAGCTCGCCGGCAGTCTCAAGGTCTATCTGGAAGACATCGCCGTGGCGCGCAACATACCGGCGGTAGAAATGATTGCAGGCAGGAGAGTAATGGTTGTTTTCTTTGATGAGCACAGCCCCAAAGAGGCGGTCGTCGCCGCGGTCTACACCTAAACCTTGCGCGTTGTTTCGGCGTTTTTAGACGGTTCTTTGCCGGCAGTTTGAGTCGTTGGCTGCTGTTTCTTGCAGCGGAAGCAACCCGGAGGATAAGCGCCTGTCCCGCTGGAAGTGCGGCTCTGATCGATAAAAGCCAGCGTCTCTTCCAGGTTGGACTTTATTTCGGGTTTCCTTGCTCTGGGTGCCGGTGCGGCTTCAATCCGTGCCTTCGGCTCTTCGCGCCGGACCGGGATTACCATCGCTTCAGGAGGCGTTTGAACGTAGTCCGTATTTGTCCTCTGAAAGCGTTTCTCGTCGAGGGCTTGCATTACATTGATGAGCACCTTGTTCTGCTCGGCGGCGCCCCGTTTCAATTCGTGGGAAGCCTCAGCCAAACCCTGGATGGCGCTGGTATGGCTTGCCAGGTGATGGGCGTATTCTTCAATCGCGCCGGCAAACTTGACGAGAGCCTGCTCGGTGGCTTCTATCTTATGTTCGTTAGTCTCCATCTTCTGAGAAAGCACCCGGTTGGTGCGGGCGGTTTCCTGGATGACCGGGCTGAAGATGCCGCGGTGCGCTTTATGCTGCCCCAGGCTCAGCTCATCGCTGTAAAGGAATATAGCGAGCACTACCAGCGCGATAATGACGAAAATCATGCCTTGCTGGCTCTGGAAGAAGAGCAGCGGCAGTCCGAGGTAGGGTATCTGGTCGCCCACCGTGCCGCGGATATCGTTGGGACGGATGGAGAACGGGTCTTCCCCGGTGTTGTCGCCCTTGGTGCGGAAGGAAAGCACGCCGCGGTCGTTGGTGACCTTGATGACCCTGTGGGAGACCACCGGCGGGTAGTTGTAATAGTCCCGTATCAGTTTCGGGACGTTGTAAACGATGATATCGTCCACCTTAACCTGGTAGGGATCGATAGGTTCAATCATCAGCAGGCTGCCGGAATGCAGTGTGGGCTCCATGGAATGTCCGAAGATGGGCATAAACGGCAAAGACCCTCTGATGGAGAGGAACCCCATCACGAAGGCGGCTATTAAAATTATCAGTCCGATAGCTCTTTTCATATCTTTCGTTGCCCGGTCGCCCGACCGGCATTACGTATTAGTTAGCGTTGATTGACCTCGCAGAAATATTCGGGAACCACTGCCCATCCCTCTGTCCACCCATCGACACTGCCGGAAACCAGCTTGTAGCTGCCGCCGATGAGTTCAATGGTGTAATTATCGGCAGCCCCGCCTTCGATGTTGAAGTTGACCACGCCGTTATCGAGGGAAAGCACCCGGTAGTCCGGCGTCTCGCCGGCTTCCAGCGATTCCTCGATGAACAGCTTCATATTCAAATACTTGTAGGCTTTGATGAGTGCCTGTACGTTGGTCAGGTAGACGTTGACTGTCAGGTCGCCGGTAAACTGGGGATGAGGTATAACCTCGAACAGGTCACCGGGCGGCAC
>JAQTVW010000056.1 GCA_028706655.1 Dehalococcoidales bacterium
CCGAACACGATTCCCAAAACGCTCAGGATTGACAGTACCTTCCGGCTGCGGTGAGTGGTCATTATCGCCCCGACAGCGTACATCGGTATTGCTACCCCGATTTCGGCGATGCCAGACCAGTGGCATTTCATCGGGACCGTGCCCCCGCCGGCGAGCTCAAAGGTTTTTCCCTGGGACTCGCAGTCGGTAAACCTCGGAACGGCCACAAGTGCTATCGCTATCAGCATCAGCGCTATTCCTAAGATTCTAAACAAATTCTTACCTCCTTATTAAATCTATGTTAAGACGATGTTAAGGGATTCCGGACTTCCTTTTTATCTCACCCTATTCCAGAATAAGCCATACTGACGCCCTTGTCTGTCTGTCATTCTGAGCATTTTTGTCATGCAAATGATTACAAAACTAAGGCAAATGGAAGAAAGAATGAAAAATAGGAATTGAAGAATAATGGTCTCAGGAGAGCATTATGGCAAATTATTGCCGAATGGTATGTCGCAGAGAATAAGCCATAGCCTCGGCTTTATTCTTCAAGTGGAGTTTTTCAATAATGCGATGGATATAGGTTGATGCGGAACCTCTGCTTATGATAAGTCTATCGGCAATCTCTGAAGTGGTTAAGCCGTCACCGATGAGCGCCAGGACTTCTTTCTCCCGGGGACTTAAAGACGGCTCTTCCCCGGATTTTTTAAACTCAAGCAATAGCCTGGATGTCATCTCGGGCGATAAAATCGCCTCGCCGGCTATGATTCTTCTTATCCCATCCATAACGTCTTTGATATCGGACTTTTTGAGAAGATATCCGTCCGAACCGAACCGCATGGCTTTAAGCAGGTCTTCGTCGTGTTCGGAAACCGTGAGGAACAGAATCTTGACGTCATGAAGTTTCTGTTTGATGCTCAACATCGCTTCCAGCCCGTTGCGGCGGGGCATATTTATGTCCATCATAATCACATCAGGTTCGAGCCCGAGGGCTTTTTCTTCAGCCTCGATGCCATCCCGTGCCTCACCCAGAACCTTCATATCCGCCTGGCTACTGAGAGCAGCACACAGACCACCGCGTACAACAGGATGGTCATCTACCACTAAAACCCCTATTGGCTTACCAGTACCAGTTCCGAAGGACATCTTCTGGGAACCTCCAATTTGATTTCAGTACCGCTTCCGAAAGTGCTCTTCATCTCCAGGCGGCCGCCCACCGATTCCGCTCTTTCTTTCATGACCATCAGCCCGCGGCCCTCAGCATACTTAGTCTTATCAAAACCGCAGCCATCATCAGACATTGTTACTTCGAGATAGTTGTTAGAAACAGATAGATCGAGAACGATATGCTGACATCTGGAATGCTTGGTTGCATTGCGCAACGCTTCCTGACAAATATACAAAACCTCGCTCTTGACAAGGTCATCGACATTTTGCTCCTGACCGTGTAGATTTAGCTCATACTTGATTCCGTGTTCTCTCTGGCATTTACTCAAGCACGCCCTAAGCTCAGATACAAGTGAACAACCCGATTTAAAACTTCTTAATGAACTGATAAGGTTTCTGGCATCTGTTTCAGCTTCTTCCACCAGATTGTCAATTTTGTCATCAACCTGCGTTTGGTCAATCGGAACCATTCCGTTACGAAGCATCTGTATTTGCCAGCGCAGGCCGTATATCGTTTGGCAGAGATTATCATGAATTTCACGGGCAAGCTGCTGGCGTTCTGACAGAACCGCTTTGACCTTGATGTTTTGCCTGTCTTTCATATTCATAAAATACGGAAGCACTGCCGCAAGGGACAGTGTAAGGAGATATATTGCGAAATCATTAAACTCTGCCAGTGTATCCGGCACTCCGGTGGTTGAAAAGATAAAAAATGCGGTCAGTACATAGCTAAATGTCAGAAAGGTAATAACAAACGTGTATATCCGCGCCAGCAGAATCGCGGCTGTCACAACCGGCGCCAGAGTGTAGAGAATAAACGGGCTGTGTATCCCTCCGCTGAACATTACGAGGGCGGCACACACAGACAGGTCTAAAGAGAAAAGAATCACGTTTGAAACAATCGATTCATGCCACCGGAGAGGTTGGACCATCTTAAATGAGGTATACATGCTTGCGCCGATTCCAAGCAGGACCGACGGGATGCGGTATTCAGGTCCGTTAGGGAACATCAATATCTGGACCCAGACCAGCGCCAGAATTCCGATATAAAACCAATGCCGAATTAGCAAGCGCTTGTCTATTGCGCCTTTGCGGTTCAACAGCACTCTCTTAACTTCCATTCAAGACCCTGGCGATGACGTATGAGACATACTATTTGCTTCTCTATCCCTCTGTTACTGTAACAAAGCATAATACCCGGTTCTATACGTAAACATACCTACTTTTTTGGGAACTAACCCGTATTTTTTAAAATTCGGGATATTATAAGCATAGAAAATTAGAACTAAGTCGTAAATTAACTGGTACCGGGAGCTCTCCGGAAAATGTCCGGCAGGTTTATTGAAAGCGAAGTCTATAAGGTGGATGAAAATGATTTTCAAAAATGTGAGAATACATTTCCACCCAAAAATAAAGCTGTAACTGAATCGGGGGCAGAATTTAAAATATTAGCCGGTCTCGTATACTAGCGTTCTGTGGTTTTGTTCACCAATTTAAACTAAACCCCAATGCCCTTGTTCTACCGTGAAGTAACCCACCCACGAATACTTTGCTAACTTTCTCAGAACTCTCTCCGAAAAAAACGGATTCTTAAACGCTTAGACCTTTAACGAGCCACGGAACCCCCTTGCGCTATAGTAAGACTCGGCACCGTTGTGATACACAAAGACATGGTCGTAGCGGCGATCACAAAAGAGAGCGCCGCCGAGTTTCCTGATTTCAACGGGTGTTTTCACCCAGCTCGAAGTTTTCGTATCGAATTTTCCAAGTTTCTGCAACTCCCGGTATTGTTCCTCCGTTAATAGCTCAATGCCCATGGCAGCAGCCATATCAACGGCGTTATTTTCCGGTTTATGTTCTTTCCTTGACTCCTGCGCTTCACGGTCGTAACATACATTTCTGCGGCCTTCAGGGCTTTCCGCCGAACAATCATAAAAAATGTATTCGCCAGTTTTATTATCATAAGCGATGACATCCGGTTCACCACCGGTTCTCTCCATTTCATTGAGAGACCACAGTTTTTCAGTGTTAGTTTCCAGCTTTGCCTGCACTTTAGCCCATTCAAGACCTTTATGGCGGTTCATGTTTTTCTCAAAACGGGCTTCCAATGTTCTGAGTATTTCTTCACACTGTTTTGGTGACAACTCCCTGGGATTCATTCTGACCATCCTTTGTGCCTACGATACAGCACGCCCATCATTCTTTACCGTCCGCATCAGCGTTAGCGCTTCAACCATTCCACGGGGTTATCCCAATCTTCTGCTTTCCAGGGCATATTCTGCGGAGTTACTTTCGGCAGTACTTTTTTAAACAGCGCCAGTTTTTCCGTCTCATCAAGCGGCCGGTAGTTTTCCGCGATCGCCAGGTCTTTCTTGAGTTGCGCCATACTGCTCATCCCTACCACCGCGGTATCTATCGGCTGGCTGAAGGCATAGCGCAATGCCTTATCGTAAACCGTAGCCAGTTTCCCGATCGCTACAATCTTCATCCCGGCGCTGGCGATTCCCTTCGTTTTGATGACCGGCAGCAGCTCATCAACAAAACTCAAAACGAAACGGTCGAGGACCGAAGCGGGGAAGAGCACGCTGTCAAAAGGAAAAAGTTCCAGTGCTTTAATCTGTACCGCCGGATTGCCGTGGTTGCTCATGCTGATGAAACGGATTTTACCCTCTTCACGGGCTTTGACGGCGGTCTCCAGTGCGCCGCCGGGCGCCGTTATCCGGTCCAACTCATCGAAAGACCAGACATAGTGCATCCGCCACTCATCGATGTAGTCTGTCTGGAGACGCCTCAGGCTCTCTTCAAGCTGTTCCCGGGACTCGCGGCGCGTGCGCTCCAGGGTTTTCGTCGCAATCCACATCTCTTTCCTGCGGTGTTTGGCGACCTTCCCCAGGCGCTCCTCGGACTCCCCTTCCCAGTACCACCAGGCGGTATCAAAATAGCGGATGCCGCGGTCCAGGGCGTAGTTGACCATCTTTATCGCTTCTTTTTCTGAACACCCTTCCCCATCAACGATATTCATCGCGCCGAAGCTCAATATGGGGAATTTTTCACCGGTCTTGCCGTAAACTCTTTCTTCCATAAAACCTGTCTTGCCTCCGTTAAACCGGGGCAGATAATGGTAATTCTATATTCAGTTTACTATGTATGCCGGTGAAATCAATACGAAGTATTACGTAATGCGGATTCCGAAATGCCTCGCCCGCTAACCGCCCAGAACCTTGCCGAATATCGGATTGGAAGTCAGTACACGGGAAGGCATTAACCGGTAAACCGAACCATCGCAGGTGAGCTGACCGGACTGTACCAACTCACAAAGCCTGAGTCTCAATTCTTTAATGTTCGCCTCGCCGAAGCGACTGCCCAA
Organism: Dehalococcoidales bacterium; assembly: GCA_028706655.1. GTDB lineage: Bacteria > Chloroflexota > Dehalococcoidia > Dehalococcoidales > RBG-16-60-22 > JAQTQH01. Next base: position 4,514 of record JAQTVW010000056.1, read on the forward strand.
CTCGTTGACATCCAGCCCTTCGCTAAGAAGACGCAGCCGCAGCATGGCTTCCTCCGCCGCCTTGTCTCTGAGACTCAATTGTTCTATATCGGTGATTAGCCCGGCGGGATTCTCCAGATAAGCCTGCAAATCAGGGCGATTTTTGAACCGTTTACCATTCAGGTGTGAGGCGGCTGCCGGACCCAGCCCGAGATATTCGCCGCCGCGCCAGTAGTTGAGATTATGCAAACATTCGTGTCCTGGCAGGGCGAAGTTGGATATCTCGTAGTGGACGAACCCGCGTTGCGTCAGAAAAATTCTCGCTTGCTCAAATAACTCCGCTTGAATATCATCTGAGGGAAGGTTGGCGGGACGGTCAGCCGCCAGCGGCGTGCCATCTTCAAGAGACAGGCAATAAAGGGAAAGATGCCAAACACCCGGACCCAGCACCGTTTCCAGGCTGGTGCGCAGGCTTCGCCGGTCCTGTCCCGGCAGACCGATAATCAGGTCGGCGGAGATGTCAGAAAAACCGGACTTAACAGCGCGCTTGACGGCATCTACCGCCTGCGCTGAGTTGTGCACTCTGCCCACAGCAGCTAGCTCGGCATCGGAGAGCGATTGCACCCCGATAGAGACACGATTGAAACCGGTCTTACGGGCGGTGGTAAGAAGTTCACCGGTTGCCGATTCGGGATTTACTTCGATGGTCGCTTCGGTAAGCCCTGACAAATCGAAGGTATGGCGGAGACCTTCCGTCAGCTTGCGCAGACCGCCGGCACCCAGCAGGCTCGGCGTGCCGCCGCCCAGATAGAGAGTATGGAAAGACATTCTTGCATAGGTGTTTGCCTCATGCAAAATAGCAGCTATATAAGCGCCAATTGGCGGCTGGCGCAGCGGCAGGGAATAGAAATCGCAGTAGGCGCATTTGCGGACGCAGAAGGGGACATGGACGTAAAGTCCGCGCACGGGTCACTCCTCCATTTTGAGCAGCGCGAGAAAGGCTTCCTGCGGCACTTCCACCGAACCGACCATCTTCATCCGCTTTTTGCCTTCTTTTTGCTTTTCGAGGAGCTTGCGCTTGCGTGAGATATCGCCGCCGTAGCACTTGGCGAGGACGTCCTTGCGCAGTGCGACGATATCTTCGCGGGCGATAACCTTGCTGCCGATAGCCGCCTGGATGGGGATTTCAATCTGCTGGCGGGGAATCAGCCCGCGCAACTTGTGCACTAGCGCCCGGGCTTTAATGACGGCGAACTCCCGTACCGTGATGTAAGACAGCGCATCCACCTGCCCGCCTTTCACCAGGACATCCACCTTGACCAGGTCGCCGGCGCGGTAGCCTGCAAAATCGTAGTCCATGCTGGCGAAACCGCGGCTCACGCTTTTGAGCTTGTCGTAGTAATCGGTAATGATTTCCGCGAGCGGAAATTCATAGGAGAGGATGACAGTCTTGGGCTCAGGGTAGTCCATGCTGGTCATCGTACCCCGCTTGGCTTCGGAAAGTGTCATGCAGGGACCGACGAAGTCCTTGGGCACGATAATGCGGGCGTGCACTATCGGTTCCTCAATATGGTCGATAAAGTTGGGCGAAGGGAACCGGGAAGGGTTGTCGATCATAAGTGTCTCACCCTTGATAGTGACTACTTTATACACCACCGAAGGCATCGTGGCAATTAGTTCCTGCCCGTACTCCCGCTTGAGCCTTTCCAGCGTCACTTCCATGTGCAGCATGCCCAGGAAGCCCAGCCGATAGCCATAGCCCAGCGCCGCCGAGGTCTCTTTTTCATAGACGATGGATGAATCGTTCAATACAAATTTCTGTAATGCCGCGGTGAGGCGCGGGTATTCGTTGGTATTGATGGGATAAATCCCGCAGTAGACCATCGGCTGAGAACGCCGGAAGCCTTCGATTGCCGGAGTCTCCGGATGCAGTTCCGAGATGATGGTATCGCCCACTCCGGCATCGTTCACTTCGCGGATGGTGGCGGCAAGATAGCCGACATCGCCGGTGTGCAACGCCGGGCTCGGTGTCATGCCGGGGTTGAAGTAACCCACCTCATCCACTTCAAAGGATTTACCGGTGGACTTGACGATGATGCGGTCACCGGCGGCAACGCTGCCGGAGAAAATCCGGACGTGAGGGATGACCCCGCGGTAAGAATCATAGGCGGAATCGAAAATGAAGCAGCTTAACGGGCCGTTGACATCGCCCTGCGGCGGCGGGACGACCGCGATGACTTTTTCCAGCAGCTCGGGCACGCCGGTGCCGTCCTTGGCGGAGACCAGAAGCGCTTCCTCGCCGGGCAAGCCCAGCATTTCGGTCAACTGGATGCGGCAATGATCAATCTGGGCGTTAGGCAAGTCTATCTTGTTGATGACCGGGATAATCTCCAGCCCGGCGTTGATGGCGAGATAAGCATTGGCGATAGTCTGCGCTTCCACGCCCTGGGTCGCATCGACCAGCAGGACGGCGCCCTCGCAAGCCTTGAGGCTGCGGGAGACCTCGTAGTTGAAATCGACATGCCCGGGAGTATCGATAAGATTCAGCAGGTAATCCTCCCCGGCTTTGGAACGGTAAGGGATACGGATTGCCTTGGCTTTGATGGTGATGCCGCGTTCCCTTTCCAGTTCCATATTATCCAGGAACTGGTTGTTATTCGTAGTATGGATGACCTTGGTAAGCTCCAGGATACGGTCGGCTAAAGTGGACTTGCCGTGGTCGATGTGGGCAATGATGCAAAAGTTGCGAACGTTTAACATATCTAATGAATATTAACATGCCGCTGGCTGACGAAACAACCAACCGTAATTATGCGGGTTGAAAAATACGTAGTTGTTACCGCCTTAAATAAGTGAATGTACTTATACCATCGCCAAACGAATACTGTCTATACTTAGATTAGCTCTATAGGCCGTGAATAACGGCGTAATTCCGGCTGGCATTGACTTAAGGAGGGCACGCAGGTGAACAGGAAAAACCGATTTATTTTGATTGCGACACTGATTATCATTACCATGCTGATACTGCCCGTTGGTCCGGCGGCACTGGCGGCAGGAGAACCGCAGGCACCATCCGGGCTGGCAGCATCCCTGCTGAGCGGACCACAGGTACAGCTCGATTGGACCGATAATTCTACCGATGAAGACGGTTTCCGCATCGAGCGCGCCGTTGACGATCTCTTCACCCTCGATGTGAACTCGATGACGGTAGCGGCGGACGTCCAGACCTATAACGATAACACGGTAGAATCCGGAATAACTTACTTCTACCGTGTTTTTGCTTTTAACGTCAACGGCGATTCCGCGCCGAGCGACCCCGTGCAGATTCTCATTTCCAATACGCCGCCATCGGTTTTGACTGTCGATGGTGAAGTCGACGATTATCAAGCCGAACTGGAAGGCTTACTGGTCAGCGGCGGTCTTTCCGATTTGATTACCGTGTCCTTTGAATACGGCAGCGTCAGCGGCAACTATACTGCCGAAACTGCGCCCCAGGTAATTAATGCCGCAGCAGCGGGACTCTCCGCGAGGACGCATCTACTGGCGGTGCTGGAAAGCTCTCCGACCGATAACATCAGCGGCTTCGCGGGCAACCCCATCAGGATAGCCGGTCCCGTGATAACGGAATACCAGGACTGGCTGAAAGCTGCCCTGGCAGACTATGGCATCCTCGAGGCTGATATTACCTTTGTGGCAGTCCCTTCTTCTGAGCGGCTGGCGGCTTTACAGGCGGCTGTAGTTGATGCCGTGCTTGTTACCGAACACCCTGATGAATATTTCGAAGACGCTATCAACTCAGGCGAGGTGAAACTGCTTGATTGGAGCGCCGGCGCCATTGCCGCGGCGGTAGCATCTTACCCGAACGACCTGGTCACCGGCGGACTGGCTGCGGGCACTTATACCGGCTCTGCGGAAATTGCGGGCTACGCCCCGAAGTATGCCGTGTTTTTCAGCGCCGAGCTGGACACACTGCCCGCCGATGCCACTTACTACTTCCGTGCCAAAGCTGTTGACGGCACGACGGTCTACGGCGCCGAAATGAGTTTCACCATACCGGCGATTGATGCCCCCGGCGACCTGCAGGCAACCATCATGAGCACTACACGTGTCGACCTCGCCTGGGAGGACAATTCCGATGGCGAGTCCGGCTTCCGCATCGAGCGCGCTCTCGATGAGGACTTCACCGATGACCTCATCACTGAAGAAGTTGCTGAGGACACCGAGGAATTCAGCGATGAGAACGGCATCGTCACCGGCGAGACCTATTACTACCGAGTCATCGCCTTCACCGGCGGCGGAGACTCCGAGCCTTCCGATACCGCTATGGTGACGGTAGAAAAACCGGCCGCCCCCACTAACCTCATCGCTACCGGATTATCCGATTTCCGCATCGACCTGTCCTGGAGCGACAACTCGACCAACGAAGACGGGTTCCATATCACCAGCGCGATCAACCCGGCTTTCACCGGCAGCATTACCTTTACGGTAGGCACGAATGTCACTACCTATAGCGATAACAGCACCTACGGCGGCGAAACATTCTACTACAAGGTGACCGCCTTCAACGGAGCAGGCGATTCCGACTCCTCTAATGTCGCCTACGTCTATATCGCTGAACCTTCTAACTCTGTGCCGGCAGCTCCTGCCAACCTCATCGCCACTATCACGAGCAACACCACCATCGGTTTCACCTGGACGGACAACTCAACCAGTGAAATCGGTTTCCAGTTCGAGCGTGCTACCAGCGAGGATTTCTTACAGGGATTTGTCTCTGTCACTGAAGCACCGAATACCCCTCAAATCGTTGATACTCCGCCTGCGCAGGGCACCTACTACTATCGCGTTAAGGCTTACAATGCGAATGGCGCATCAGATCCATCCAACACGGCTGTCGTGGTCTTCACGCCGCCCGCCGCGCCGGTCATCAACGGACAGGTTATCAATGCCACTACTATCAAGATATCCTGGACTGACCTTCCCAACGAAACCGCATACCAGATGGAGCGGGCAGACAGCGATACATTTGCCGGCGCGGTGATTACCGCCCTCCCCGCTAATTCCACAAGCTTTACGGATGGCAGTGCGGCAGCCGGTAATACCTACTTCTACCGATTGTCCGCAACCAACTTAATCGGCACTTCTCCGCTATCTAATGTGGCAAGCGTAATCGTTGCAACACCAGGCAAACCTGCCGGCGTGACGGCTTCAGCGCCTCAGGTAGGCAGAATCGTTATTACCTGGACGGACAACTCGACCAACGAGACCGGTTTCCGGATTGAGCGCAGCACCACGGCTGCGTTTGACCCGCCACTGGTAACTTTCGACGTTCCGGCTAATACCATAACCTACACCGATACTACAGTCGCCGAGGGCGTAACCTACTATTACCGGATAATCGCCATCAACGGGCTGGGTGAAACTGTCTCCGACGTAGTGACCATTGTTTCAGCAGTCACCGCTGCCGGTGGCGGTGGCGGCGGGGGTGGTGGCGGCGGCGCCGGTGGCGTCAGCAACATTGAGGGTTTCGTTGCAAACGCGCCGATGTATATCGACCTTGTCACCGGAGAACTGCAAAATGATGTCCGCCTGCGCAACGCCGATAGCAGCGTTGTCGTAGAGCTGGCGAAGGGCACCATCCTGAAGGACGCCCAGGGCAAGCCGCTGAGCGGCATCTCTATCAAGCCCGCCGGCACCATGCCTGTGCCGCCTGCGAACAATACAATCGTTGTGGGTTATGTTTTTGAACCGAGCGGCGCAGTGTTTGCTCCGCCTATTGTTATCACTATGAAGTACGACCCGGCGAAACTCCCCGCCGGAGCGACCGAAGAGCAACTGGTCGCAGCCTGCTGGGACGGCAGCAGTTGGGATTTCTGTCCCACGACTGTCGATGCCGCCGGTAATTCCCTGACGGCAGAAATCAGTCACTTCTCCCACGTTGTCATCCTGGCCGGTACGTCCGCTCCGAAGCAGCCCGAGCCTGCCCAATTCGCCATTGTGAACCTGAAGGTAGCACCTGCCCTCGTTGCCCCGGGACAGCCGGTCACTGTATCCGCCACAATACGAAATGATGGCGACCTCGCCGGTGCAATCAGTATCGTCCTCAAGGTAAACAATATCGAAGAAGGTTTGCAGAACCTGGATATCGTCGCCCGCGGTTCGCAGGACGTCAGTTTTACTTTATCCCGCAACACCCCCGGCAGTTACGTAATCGATCTCAACGGTAATCTCCTTACCCTGACAGTCGCTGCGCCTGCGCCAACACCTGCGCCAACACCGACTCCCGCTCCCACGATTGCACCGACTCCTGCGCCGACGACCACAGTGCCTTCTACGCCGACTCCGGTTCCGCCGCCGCCCGCTCCTCCTGCGCCGAGCCCCACTCCCTCGGCACCCGCCCCGGCGGCTAACTGGTGGCTTATCGGCGGGATGATTGCCGCGGCACTTATTGTGGGGCTGGTCGTCTATTTCGCCACCCGTAAAAAGCCTGTGGCATAAAAACCACACACGTTGACAAGAAATGGGAGCCCCCGCATCAGCGAGGGCTTCCTGTTTTTACAGGCAATCCCTGTTGCGGAGATGACCGCTTCATAGTACAATCTAACCAATAACACTTTCCTCCGGAGCAAGCTCCTTGATAGATTGCTATTATAAGGAGGGCGCCTTGACCAACGACAAACAGCCTGTTGAGCAAATCTCACAACCATTCAGCATTGACGCACTGTTGCCCAAAGACATGGCCCGCAAGGTTGAGGAAATCGGCATCAAGAAGGTCAACCTCGATTTTCTGAGCATGTCCGCACTTTCGGTGCTGGCAGGGGCATTCATCGCCCTGGGTGCGGTATTCGCCACTGTCGCTCTTACCGGTTCGGCGGCGCTCCCCTGGGGTGTGAGCCGGATTATCGCCGGCGTGGTCTTCAGTCTGGGTCTGATTCTGGTAGTCATCGGCGGTGCAGAGTTGTTCACCGGCAACAACCTGGTTGTCATGGCATGGTCCGACCACCGCTTTTCCACAGCCAAGCTCTTGAGAAGCTGGGTCATTGTCTACATCGGCAATTTCATCGGGGCCTTTTCCACAGCCCTGTTTGTTTTCCTGGGCAGGCAATATACATTTGCCGGCGGCAGCGTGGGCGCCACGGCGCTGAACATCGGACTGGCTAAAGTGAACCTCGATTTTATCCAGGCGATAATGCTGGGCATCCTCTGTAATGCGCTGGTCTGCCTGGCGGTCTGGCTCTGCTACAGCGCCCGCAGCACCATTGATAAAATAGCCGCGATTATATTCCCCATCAGCGCTTTCGTGGCGGCGGGATTCGAACACTGTATCGCCAATATGTACTTCATCCCTACCGCCTTATTTATCAAGTCATGGGCGCCGGATGCTTTCTGGAGTGCCGCCAATCTCAACCCGGCGAACTACGCCAATCTCACCTGGGCCTCGTTCTTTATCAACAACCTGCTGCCGGTAACCATCGGCAATATCATCGGCGGCGTATGGCTGGTCGGTAATGTTTACTGGGTAGTCTATCTGCGTAAAAGATGATAAATAGGTTTTATTTGCATATGGTGTCTTTATTAGAATGGGTCTATAATCCCCTTAAGGAAATAGGGGGTGCTATAAATGGTTACTTCGCCAATAAGCTCTTCAAAGTTCCATATGGTTATCAGGGAGTTA
>JAQTVW010000057.1 GCA_028706655.1 Dehalococcoidales bacterium
GGTTGGTGATGTCATTCAGGTCGAAAACGGGTCCGTCTTTGCAGACCTGTTTCAGTCCGTGTCTGGTGTGGACGGTACAGCCGTAGCACACACCCACTCCGCATCCCATTCTCAACTCCAGCGAAACCTGGACGGACTTGCCCTTGAGTTCCTGCATCTGCGACATGGTTCGGTACATCGGCAAAGGGCCGCAGGCGAAAATGTGTTTAGTCGTTTCTTTAAGGTGGTGTTTTATAATGTCTGTTACACGGCCTTGCTGACTCAAGGTGCCATCTTCAGTTATCCTTATTAGACATTCGCTTGGAATTAAGGTTTTAGGAAATATCAGTTTCCTTTCTTCTTCCGACAAGAAATCAGAGGCGCTGCCGTAAAGCATAGAATCTGGCAAAATGTCCTGCCGGCGCGCCTCTTCTCCCAGGCAGCAAATGGGGGCAATTCCCATGCCCCCCGCAATGAGCAGTATCCCCTCACCTTTATTTGGGAGCGCGAATCCATTACCTAACGGACCCATAATGTCTAGAGTGTCACCTTCTTTTTGTTCGGCCAGCCATTTTGTGCCTTTGCCAACGGAATTAAACAAAAGAGCTATGCGGCCATCTTTACGGTCGATACGATGAAGACTTAAGGGACGTCTAAGCAGAGTGCCTTCACCGCAGCGCACCATTAGATATTGTCCCGCTTTAGCCTCAGATGCTATATCTGGGCATTCCAGCCATATAAGATGAGCACCACGAAGCACTTCGGTATTGGAGATAATAGGTGATAAAGCCTGTTTCAAATCTGCACCTCGATTATCAGTATAGCACGATCATTGCATTGCCTGGCGTTTCAAATCGGCGGGCATTTTCTCGATGGCGTAGCGGAGGGCGGTGCGGGGCATCTCGCTCCGGCGGCGCATCACGTACTCAAAGACCTCGGACTGGTGCCGGCGGCTCGCTTCTTTGAGCAGCCAGCCGTACCCTTTCTGCACGAGGTCATCGTCATCAAGCAGCAGGCGGTCGGCGATTTCAAAAACATCCGGCAGGAATTTGCCGCGCCGGGCGGGGATAATCAGGGTCACGGCCGCCGCTCTCCGCAGCCAGCGGTTCGGCGAGGCAGTCCATTGCTTGAGGTTCGCCGTAAATTGGGGATATTTCTCCACGAAAGACCCGATGGCGTGGTTGCAGAGGGTATCGCACTTCGCCCAGTTGTTGATGTATTTATCAAGCCAGCTTTCAAATGTGGCGAAGTCCTCCGGCTGGTACTCATCTCTCCTCCGGTACGCCCACGCGCAGGCGATGAAAGCCTCCTCCATATAGTCCGATTTGAACAGCTCCCCGCACAGCGCAAAGACATCCTGTTTGCCGAGATGTTTGATGCCGCTATAATATCTGGCAGCTATCTTCGTGACAATAGCCGTCCTGATGCCGTAAACCTTGACCGTCTCCTTGAAAAAACGCTGAGCGGTATCGCGAGTCTTGTCATCAACGCTTTGCGCCAGCGATTTGCGGATTTCAGAAATTATTTTCGATTCCATAATTTCAAGGCTCGCTCACGGTTTTCTTACAAGCGCGGTAGTCGGCGGCGGTTTGTTCCGGTAATCGGGCAGCGGCTGGATGGTAAAACTCTGGCTGCCGTTGGCAATCGCCTCTACCGCGGCGCGGGCGGTATCCAGCGAAGTATAACAGGGGATGCGCCTTTCGGTGGCGGCGCGGCGGATATGGAAGCCATCCCGCTGGGGGACGTGCCCGCCGGTAATCGTATTGACCACCCCTTGCACCGTGCCGTCATGGATGACATCCAGCACGTTGGGGTGTCCTTCGCTCAGTTTCTTGGTGATGATGTTTACCGGCAAGCCCACCGCGGAAATCATAGTAGCGGTGCCCTCGGTAGCATATAGTTTATAGCCGACGGCGGCGAACTTCTTGATAATAGGCAGCGCTTCGGCCTTATCGCGGTCGGCGACGCTGAACAGGATGCCCCCCTGCGGCGGCAGCATGATGCCCGCGGCGGAGAGGGTTTTCGCCAGGGCGGCTTCAAAAGTATAGTCGATGCCCATCACCTCGCCGGTGGACTTCATTTCAGGACCCAGGTAGGTATCGACGCCCGCCAGCTTCTGCATGGAGAACACCGGCGCTTTTATGCCCACGAGGTTGCGTTTGGGATAGAGGCCGTTAAAATAACCCTGCTCCCTGAGGCTTTTGCCCAGCATCACATTGGTGGCGACCTTCACGATGGGCACGCCGGTCACCTTGGAAAGGTAGGGCACCGTGCGGCTGGCGCGGGGATTCACCTCTATGATATAGACCGCGGGACTCCCGGAATCGTTGCGGGGAATAACGAACTGGATATTCATCAGCCCCTTGATTTGCAGTCCCCGCCCGATGCGGACGGCGTAATCCACGATGGTTTCAATCTCCGCCGGGTTGAGGCTGGGCGGCGGATAGACCGCCATCGAATCGCCGCTGTGCACCCCGGCGCGCTCAATCTGCTCCATGACGCCGGGGATAAAAACGTCCGTGCCGTCGCTGATGGCGTCGACTTCGGCTTCGATGCCGAGGAAATATTTATCAATCAGGACCGGGTGCCCGGTATTCAGTTCCATCGCCAGGCTCATGTAGCGCACAAACTCGGTGGCGTTGTAGACGATTTCCATCGCCCGCCCGCCGAGGACATAGCTGGGGCGCACCAGCACCGGGTAGCCGATAAGCTCGGCGACTTTCAAGCCTTCATCCAGGGTGGTGACGCCGGCGCCGGGCGGCTGCGGAATGCCCAGCCCGCTGAGAAATCCCTCGAAACGGCGGCGGTCGGAAGCGAGGTCAATCGCCTCAGCGGAAGAGCCGAGGATAAGCTGACCGTTGCGGGACAGCGGGTCGGCAAGGTTGATGGCGGTCTGCCCGCCGAACTGGAGGATGGACGGCGTGCCGTGGTTGCCGTTGCCTTCGTTCTCTAAAATATCGCGCACGCTCTCTTCATCGAGGGCTTCAAAATAGAGGCGGTTGCTGGTATCGAAGTCGGTCGAGACCGTCTCCGGGTTGGAGTTAATCATGATGCTCTGGTAGCCCGCCTTCTGCAGCGCCCAGGAAGAATGCACCGAGCAATAGTCAAATTCGATGCCCTGCCCGATGCGGATGGGTCCTGAGCCGATGACCACCGCCTTGTTGCCCGGCGCGGGCAGCGCCTCGTTCTCCTGCTCGTAGGTGGAGTAGAAATAGGGCGTGGCGGCATCGAACTCGGCGGCGCAGGTATCCACCATCTTGTAGACCGGCTTGATGTTCCAATCGTGGCGGAGCTGGCGCACCTGTTCGGTGAGGCGGTCGGCAAGAGTGCCGATCATTTCATCGGAGAAGCCCAGCCGCTTGGCGTCGCGCAGCAGGTCGGGACTGAGCGGCTCGGCGAGCAGCCGCTTTTCCATGTTGATGATATTCTGTAATTTGTCCAGGAACCATAAATCTATTTTGGTGCAATCGGCGATTGCCTGCGGAGTGATGCCGCGCCGCAGCGCCGCCATGATTGCCCACATTCTTAAATCGTTGGGATGGAGCGGGTATTTGGCAATGTCCGCGCCGCGCTCCCACTGCGGGTCTTCCCACAGGAGAGTCTTGTTGCCGAACTCCAGCGAGCGCACCGCTTTTTGCAGCGCCGCCTCGAAGGTACGGTCGATTGCCATGACTTCTCCGGTGGCTTTCATCTGCGTGCCGATGGTGCGGTCGCCGAGGTGGAACTTGTCAAAGGGCCAGCGCGGGATTTTCACCACCACGTAGTCGAGGGCGGGCTCGAAAGATGCCATCGTCTTGCCGGTGACGGCGTTGGCGATTTCGTCCAGCCGCTTGCCCACGGCAATCTTGCCCGCAACCCGGGCGATGGGGTAGCCGGTGGATTTGCTCGCCAGCGCGGAGCTGCGGCTGACGCGCGGATTGACCTCGATGATATAATACTTGTCGCTACAGGGGTCGAGCGCCATCTGGATATTGCAGCCGCCCTCGATTTTGAGGGCGCGGATAATCTTGAGGCTGGCGCTGCGCAGCATCTGGTATTCCTTGTTGGTCAGCGTCTGGCTCGGCGCGACTACAATACTGTCGCCGGTGTGCACGCCCATCGGGTCGATGTTTTCCATGTTGCAGACGGTAATGCAGTTGTCCGCGCCGTCGCGCATCACCTCGTATTCGATTTCCTTCCAACCGCCCACCCACCGCTCCAGCAAAACCTGGTGAATCGGGCTGAACGCCAGCCCGTTGCTCACGATTTCGTCCAGTTCTTCCCACTTGTAGGCGGTGCCGCCGCCGCTGCCGCCCAGCGTGAAAGAAGGGCGGATGATAAGCGGCAGTCCGATTTTCTTCGCTGCCCGGCGGGCATCTTCCAGGGTATTGACCGCGGCGCTCTCCAGCATCGGCTCGCCGATACTCGTCAGAAGCGCCTTGAACAGGTCGCGGTTGGAAGCCGTTCTGATGGTCTCGATGGAAGTGCCCAGGCTGCGCACGTTGTATTTGTCCAGCACGCCCGCCTCGGCAAGCTGGTGCGCTAAAGTCAGCCCGGTCTGCCCGCCCAGAGTGGGTAATAGTCCGTCCGGGCGCTCGCGAGCGATGATGCGGGTGAGCACTTCCGTGGTGAGCGGCTCGATATAGACCACATCGGCGATGTCCTCGTCGGTCATGATGGTGGCGGGGTTGGAATTGACCAGCACGGATATTACGCCCTCTTCCCGCATGGCTTTGCACGCCTGCGTGCCGGCGTAGTCAAATTCCGCCGCCTGCCCGATGATGATGGGTCCCGAGCCGACGATTAAGACTTTAGACGGTTTTGTAGACAAAGGGGTTACTCCTCTAATTTAGTATTTCAAAGTAATGCCTCTGGACATTACGTGAAGAGTAAATGAAGTATTTCAATACGACTATACAATTTCTGACCAGCTCAACATCTCTGGAAGGATCTTGAACTGGCATGGTAGGGTATTTGCCGCCGTGAAAAAGGTTATTCCTGACGGTTTTCACTATTTGGATTAAACTTTGTAAATCGCGTTTTTTATATTCGGGTTCCCTCCAATCCAATTCTTTGTGTGTATTTAATACTTGTTTATAAGGCGGATATTCAAAAAGGAGGTTGATAGCGTCCAATAATATCGGGTTGCGGTTTTCTGCAAAGCTCGCCTTAATAGCTGTCCCAAATTTTCTCCAATCCGCCGTTACATAACCGCGATAACAACTGATTCCATCGCAAGTTAATCCCTCAGCACGTGTATCATCAGAAGTTTTAATGTACCCTGAACGTTTAAGTGCGTATTCAAATCTAGAAAACATCAGGAATAGTTGGAGCCAATCTGCATTATTGGAAATATCTTTTAATAAATGTCTTACAAATTCGTCGCTTTTTAATTCTCTGTAGTTCATCTCTCTTCACTCACCCCCTTTTGCTGAAATCCCTCTCCAGTCTCCCCTTTTCAAGGGGAGAAGCTAGTTCGTAGTTTTCCCTCTTTGAAAAAGAGGGATTAAGGGAGATTTTCGTCTCGATTTTCGTCAAGACTTTCACTTATCTTCTCTGCTACTCCATCGGTGCGCTTTAATACATCGCTGTTGGTAAATCGCAGGACTCTCAAACCTAGACTTGTCAGGTATTCGTCTCTAATTTTGTCATACCCAATTGTCTCTTTAGTAAAATGCTGACCGCCATCAACTTCAATAACCAGCTTTGCCCTGGGGCAATAGAAATCTACAATATAATCCCCGATGGGTTTCTGCCTGTAAAACACATATCCCTTCAGCTGTTTCATTCTAAGTTTTGCCCAGAGACTTTTTTCTGCATCGGTCGCGTTATCTCTAAGTTTCTGAGCCCTCACCTTTAAGGTCTGGTTGTAGGTCAGCATTGGTTTTCTGAAATCCCTCTCTTATCTCCCCTTTTCAAGGGGAGAAGCTATGAAGTCTCCCCCTTTGAAAAAGGGGGATTAAGGGGGATTTTCGTCCCCCGCCTCACTTTATTATCGCCCAGACTATCAGGGCAACAATAATTATTACCACTATTCCTATTATCATTATCATCGGCGAAAACATCATTTCTTTATCATCTCCATAAATTTGTCGAACAGGTACATATTGTCCAGCGGGCCGGGGGACGCTTCCGAATGGTACTGGATGGCGAAGATGGGCAGCTCTTTGTGGCGGATGCCTTCCACCGTGTTATCGTTCAGGTTGATTTGCGTCACCTCCAGCCCGTCCTTGAGGGAATCGGCATCGACGGCGTAGCCGTGGTTCTGCGCGGTAATGTGCACACGACCCGTTTCGAAATCCTTGACCGGATGGTTGCCGCCGCGGTGCCCGAACTTGAGCTTGAAGGTCTTGCCGCCGAAGGCGCGGGCGATGAGCTGGTTGCCCAGGCAGATGCCCATCATCGGCTTTTTCCCGGCGAGTTCGCGCACGGTCCTCACTGCGTAATCCAGCAGCTCGGGGTCGCCGGGGCCGGGCGAAAGCAGGATGCCGTCCGGCTTGAGTTTCAGGATGTCTTTCGCAGAAGTAGTGCAGGGCACGACGGTGACGCGGCAGCCGCGCCGCGCCAGGCAGCGCAGGATATTAAATTTCAGTCCGCAATCGAGGGCGACAATCTTCTTGGATGCACCGTCCGCAGCTTCCCACTCATAGGCTTTCTCCGTGCTGACCTGCCGCACGAAGTCGATAGTGCCGTAGTTCGGCGCGTTTTTCAGGGCGGCGAGGGCTTCGGCGGGGGATTTCGTCGAGGTGATAATGCCCATCATCACGCCGAAGCTGCGCAGTTTGCGGGTGATGGCGCGGGTGTCCACGCCCCGGATGCCGGGAGCGCCGCCTTCCGTCAGATAATCATGGAGAGTCTTTTTGTTCAGGTAGTGGTTGGGCTGGGCGCACTCCTCGCGGACGACGAAACCCTGAACCTGGATTTTCCGCGATTCGTTATCGGCGGCGTTGGTGCCGTAGTTGCCGATGAGCGGGTAGGTAGGCACGACAATCTGCCCGGCGTAGGACGGGTCGGTGAGCATCTCCTGGTAGCCAATCATACTGGTATTGAAGACCGCCTCGCCGATGGCATTCGTTTCCGTGCCGAAGGAATAGCCTTCGTAGGTCGAGCCATCAGCCAGGACGAGGAGCGCTTTTTTATTCATAAAATCATTCCTGATAGATGATTCTGCCGCCGTAGATGGTGGCGATGATTTTGCCTTTCAGTGTCTTGCCCGCCAGCGGCGTGTTCTTGCCTTTCGAGGCAAAGTCGCGTGGGTCGACTGTCCATTCCTTGTTCGGGTCGAAAATGGTGACGTCCGCCGGAGCGCCGACCTGCAAAGAGCCTAGTTCCGTACGATTGATGAGCCGCGCCGGAGCAACGGTGAGGGCTGCAATGATTGCGGGCAGCGGGACTGTGCCGGAGTGTACCAGCATCATCAGGCTGCCGAGAGATGTCTCGAAGCCGCTGAATCCGGTAGGCGCCTGTGTAAAATCTAATTTCTTTTCCGCTTCCGTGTGGGGCGCATGGTCTGTGGCGATAATTTCGATGACCCCGGCTTTCAGTGCCGCCACCAGCGCCTCGACGTCTGCCTGCGTTCTTAGCGGCGGATTTACCTTAGCCTGGGTGTTATAGCCAGTCACCCAATCCTCCGTCAGGGTAAGGTGATGGGGAGTGACTTCGGCGGTAACTTTAGTGCCTTTCTCTTTCGCCCGGCGGATAAGCTCCACGGCGCTTGCCGTGCTGACATGGGCGATATGCGCATGCCCGCCGGTCAGGTGCGCCAGCAGCAGGTCGCGGGACACGATAATGTCCTCGGCGACCGCCGGCATCCCTTTCAAACCCAATCGTTTGGAAAGCTCGCTGTCATTCATCTGTCCGCCGGTAGTCAGCGCGGTGTCCTCGCAATGGTCGCTGACGGGCAAGCCGGAAATTTTGCTGTATTCCAGTGCCTTCTGCATCAGCGGCGTGGTCGCCACCGGCGAACCGTCATCGCTGAAAGCGACCGCGCCCGCTTTCGCCAGTTTGTCTAAATCTGCCAGTTCGGCGCCTTTCCTGCCTCTGGTAACGCAGGCAACAGGCAGGACGCGCACTACGCCTTCTTTAAGCGCGATGGTTTTCACGAGAGCAATCGTCTCTTCAGTATCCAGCGGCGGGTTGGTGTTGGGCATGCAGCAGACGGTGGTAAAACCGCCGCGCGCCGCCGCCCGCGTGCCGGTCGCGATAGTCTCTTTCTCCTCGAAGCCGGGCTGGCGCAGGTGGCAGTGTACATCGATGAAGCCGGGGCAGATTACGAGTCCATCAGCGGAGATGACCGGGCAATCATCGGGAGGAGTGATGCTGCCGCCGCGCACCGCAATCCTGCCGCCGGTGATGAGCACATCGCCTTTGACATCAGTCCGGGAGGCGGGGTCGATAATTCTGCCGCCCTGTATCAGTATTGATTTCGTAATCGTTCTACTCATGGGAATAATGACTCGGTTTAAATCCCAGCGCCTGGGCTTCTTCCTCCGAGTTGAAGACCAGCAGGTGCTCCGGGTTGATTTTCTTCAGCAGGTAGCTATCGGCGCGGTGATACTTTTTGAACTCCACCTTGCCTTCGTGCCATTCGGTACTGGCGATAAACCTCGGCTCGAAGCCGTGCTCGCAGTAGACGCAGCGCATCGTCAGCGGGTCGTGGTCGACGATGCGGAAGAGCGGCTTGATATATTTCTGCTCGGAAGGCTGGATGGAGACGCACTTCGGGTTGGCGCACCGGATGCCGAAAGCCTGTTTGTGCAGGGGGTAGTCCGGCTTGGGCAGGGGTTCGTCATCTCTGACCGGCATTTCTTTAACGCCGAGCAGCTGCGCCAGCAGCGCCATCCGTACCGGCACGCCGCGCGCCGCCTGCTCGAAGTAGCGGGCGCGGGGGTCGGCGTCCAGCTCGTAAGCCAGCTCGTCCACGCGGGGCAGCGGGTGCATCACCAGCGTCTTGCGGAACTCCTTGCCCTGGAGCAGTTTTTTGTCTACTACCGGATATTTGTTGTTCATTCCTTCACCGGCGGCGAACCGCTCCTTCTGGGCGCGGGTAACGTAGATGGCGTCCACGCCGCCGCTGAGTTCCACCTGGAGATTGACGTTGGGCATCATCGCCAGCTGGTGCGGACTGTTGGGCGTGACGTAGATGGCGTCCAGGTTGGAGACTGCGTCATGCGCCGTAGGGTCCGCCGACTTGTAATGCGTCAGCTTGCCGCCGTATTCTTTGATCAGTTTTTTAATGACGTGTTCCGGCACTTCCAGTCCGGGGGAGGGGTAGAACAGGATGTCCGCCCCGAACTTGGCGAGGGCGAAAATCAGCGAGTGTACCGTTCTGCCGTATTTCAGGTCGCCCCAGAGCGCGATTTTCGTGCCTTTTATCGTGCCCTTGTCCTGCTTGATGGTGTAAAGGTCGCAGAAAGTCTGGGTGGGATGCTGATGCCCGCCGTCCCCGGCGTTGATGACCGGAATGCCGGCATAATCCGCGACGACGCGGGCGGCGCCTTCCCACGGATGGCGGATGACGATGATATCGGCGTAGTGTCCCACCACTTTCGCCATGTCTGCGATGCTCTCTCCCTTCGCCAGCGAAGTGGCGTTGGCTTCAAAAGAGCTGATGACGCTGCCGCCGAGGCGGTGCATCGCCGCTTCGAAGGACATGCGGGTGCGGGTGCTCGGCTCGAAGAAGAGGCTCGCCATAATCAGTCCGCGGCACAGCCCGAACTGCTCCTGCATGTTGGCGGACATCTCATCCGCCAGCGCGAAGGTCGCTTCCATCTCCCCGTTGGAGAAGTCATCGATAGTCACCAGGCTTCTGCTTTGCAGAGTCATGGCAAACTCCTTTGGCAGCCTATGCCACCGGGCTCGGCACCGGGCGGCTGTCCGTCATGCTGACGATGGCTACCTCGTCTCTACCGTCAACTTCCACCAGTCTCACCTGTATTTCTTCATGCCGCGCGCTGGGGATGTTTTTGCCGACGTAATCGGCGCGGATGGGCATTTCGCGGTGACCGCGGTCGATGAGCACCGCCAGTTGAATCGATTGCGGGCGTCCCAGGTCGATAAGGGCGTCCATGGCGGCGCGGATGCTGCGGCCGGTATAAAGAACATCGTCCACCAGCACGATGGACTTGCCGTCGACAGAAGCGGGGATATCGGTGCGCTTGACGACGAGTTTGCCGCAGCGGTTGAGGTCGTCGCGGTAGCGGGTAAAGTCCAGCGAACCGGTGAGCAGCTTGACCTGTTCGAAGTGGGTGATGTTTTCGGCGAGGCGTTTGGCTAAGGGAACGCCCCGCGTGTGAATGCCGACGAGGAGCAGATTGTCCAGGACATTATTGCGCTCGATAATTTCATGGGAGATGCGTGCCAGAGTGCGGCGGATGTCTTCGGCGGTCATCAAGATTTTGTCAGTCATAATAAAAAACCCCTTGTCCGAAGCGGGCAAGAGGTCAAGCTGACAATCTCTGGAATCCCTTGCCAGCCTCACAGGACCGGCTTAAAAGGTGTTAAGTTGCTAATTCCTTTTACTTAGTCTTTTATCAGTATATCACGGGAAAGAAAGAGGGGCAAGAGAGTCAGTGTAATTGAGTGCTGGTGCCTCTGCCCTTGACGATGCCCTCGTAGATTTGCGCTATCGACTGGAAGTCCTTATGGGAAATGTTTATGGCGGTCCAATTGCCAAAACGGACCGGTTCATCATTACTGCGCACAATTAATGTGACATTTTCAGGAGTGGTTTTAATTAAGAGATTGGCGGGTGGCAGTCCTTGCTGCTGCATCGAGCCTAATGCTTTTATGATGTACGATTCCAGGTCCTTTTTATTATCTGCTATCATACCACCTCAACACGGTGCCAAGACTCATCCCTTGAAGGTTACCTGTTTTGCCCTGATAATAGCATAAAGGCTGGTTGCTGCCAACAAAGAACAGGATTCCTTATCTTGCTTCCGTATCACTCCTTTACATTCACTTGAAAGCTAAAATATGGTATAATAAGTATGTCAAAATGAGTGTAACTTTCCGGCATCCGACCGCCGCAACCGGCGGACTTCTAAGGGGAGGGGCACTGTTCTCACTTTTCCCAATCGTAATGAAGGCGCGTGTATGAGTGCCGGGAAAACTGTGGGGAAGGGGATTGATTTATGGTAGAAGACAAGACAATAAAAAACGGGAATGGTAACGGGGAAGGCAACGGTCATTATACCGCAGAGGATATCCACGTTCTCGGCGGGCTGGAAGCCGTACGCCGCCGCCCCGGCATGTACATCGGCAGTACCGACCAGCGCGGTCTGCACCACCTCGTTTATGAAATTGCCTATAACAGCGTCGATGAAGCGATGGCAGGCTTCTGTACCCGCATTGAAGTAATTATCAACAAGGACAACTCCGTCACCGTTATTGATAACGGTCGCGGCATCCCCGTCGAAATTCATCCCGCCACTGGCGTCTCGGCGCTGGAGACGGTACTCACCATTCTCCATGCCGGCGCCAAGTTCGGCGGGCAGAGCTACAAGGTCTCCGGCGGTCTGCATGGCGTGGGCGCCTCGGTGGTCAACGCGCTTTCCGAGTGGTACCGCGTCGAGGTCAAGCGCGAAGGCAAAATCCATATGCAGGAGTACCGCCGCGGCGTGCCCGTCGAGCCGGTCAAGGTCATCGGCAAGACCAAAGACGGCACCGGCACCACCACGACCTTTCTGGCGGACAAAGAAATCTTCGGCACTATAGACTACGATTTCGATACGATGACGGAACGTCTCCGCGAGACTGCCTATCTCAACAAGGGACTCGAATTCTATGTCCGCGACGACCGTAAAGACATCGAGCGCAGCTTCTATTTCGAAGGCGGCATCACCGGCTTCGTCCGCTACCTGAACCGCAACCGCGTGGTGCGCCATGACAAACCGATGTATATTGCCAAAGCCCAGGACAGCACATACGTCGAGGCGGCGCTCCAGTACAACGACGGCTATAAT
>JAQTVW010000133.1 GCA_028706655.1 Dehalococcoidales bacterium
CGAGTGAAGCTATCACAACCGCCCATATCACGTTCCTGGCAGTCTCGGTAGCGACCATCGGAGACACGGAGTTGAATTCTGCTTCTGTCAGCTTGCCGAACTTGACCGTCAGCGCTTCCTCTAACTTTGTGCGGTCTTCGCCGCTCAGTTCATGTGTGCGGATAAGATAGTCCCCTGCGCCGGTCTGCTGTATGAGAGCATCAGAATAACCCAGGGCTGTCAGTTCATCCTTCAACTGGATTTGTTCTACCTGCTGTTCGAAATCGATTGTAAGCAGAGAACCGCTGCTGAATTCGATTCCCATCGGAAGACCGAACACAATCAGCGAAATACCGCCCAGCAGGATAATGACAATTGAAATGAGAAAGAATCCGAATCTCTTACCGATAATGTTCATTTTACCTTCCCAAAATGAATGTTAAACAATTTAATATTTTTCGTAACAGGACTGTTGACGAAGATGCGCAGCAGGACGCGGGTTACTACCACGGCGCTGAACATGCTGACTGCCACACCGATAAACAGGGTTAAACCGAAACCTTTGAGCGCGGAGCTTTCCGCGACAGTGTTCCCCAGCCAGTACAGGATGATGCATACAATAAATGTAGTCATGTTACTGTCCCAGATGGCTGCCCAGGCTCGCTTGAAGCCGGCTTCGACGGCAGCGCCGATGGTACGCCCGGCCCAGATTTCTTCTTTCATTCTTTCAAATATCAGCACGTTGGCATCAACCGCCATGCCGATAGACAGGATAAAACCGCCTAGCCCGGCAAGAGTCAACGTCACCGGAACAAGTTTAAAGATCGCCATTACCGTTACTCCGTAAAAGACCAGAGCGAGGCTGGCTAAAAGACCGCAAAAACGATAGTAAAGAATCATGAAGAGCATGACCATCGAGATACCGATTATGCCCGCTTTGACTGCTTTGTCCACAAAATCTGCGCCAAGTATGGGCGATACTGTCTGCTCGTATATCGGAGAGAGCGGAATCGGGATACGCCCGGCGTTGAGCATCTGGGACATTTCCTGAGCTTCATTCAGGCTCAAGCCTTCAATCTGCCCCCGGTCGGTGATTTTGGACTGCACAATCGGGGCAATTGGTCTGCCGTCGTCCCCAAGCAGCGGTTCACCGCTTAGATAGATGCCCAGCGGTTGGTTGATAAGGCGTTCCGTAATAACACCGGAAAGCTGGCTGCCTTCACTGTTCCACTCAAAAACCAGCAGGACTTTGCCAAATTCATCAGTGGTGACATAAGTATTTTCTTTAAAGTACGAACTGGTCAGCGCCTTTTCCTGCCCGTTGATGACGGCAGTCGCCGGCACCCAGTTCTCTTTACCGGCGGAATCGGTTTTCCGCTCGCGGAATTCCAGCAATGCAGTCTGCCCGATGAGGCGTTTCGCCCTTTCAACTTCGCTGATGCCGGGCAATTCTACGATGATACGGTCGGCGCCCTGTTTTTGGATGACCGGTTCGGTAACGCCGAGTATATTGATGCGTTTTTCGATAATGGAGATTGCGCCGTCCACTGCTTCGCCCTGCTGAGCTTTCGCTATGCCGGTCAGGTCGGCGAGATAGACCAGGTGAATACCGCCCTGCAGGTCAAGTCCTAGCCGCATCTTGTCCCTGCCGAACATCGGAGAAAGGAGAGTGGCGAGACCAAAAATCAGTATCGCCAGTACCGCAATAAATGTGACTGTGTTCCTTCTAGTCATGGTCCCCTCTAAAAACATTATTTAAAGAAATCTCTTCCGGGTGTGTTAATAGATGTTTGCTGTATGCCAGGGCATCCTCTCTGGTCGTCACATCTCCCGCTGCCTGCGCTTCACGTACCGCTTCCAGCAACAAACCGATACCGGGTCCCGGGGCTAAGCGCAGCACACTCATCAGGTCGTTGCCGTCAATCAATTTCACAGGCATCACGGTTCTTTCTTCCCGGGCATGCTCTTCCAGGACGAAGGTAACCACTCCGGTGTGATAACGCCAGTGGATCATCTCCAGTGTCGGGCCGCGCGTCGCCAGGTGGTCTGCCAGATTCAGAAAGAGGACTGCGAAGGCTGCGTCACCAAGGTCACGGAAATAGCGGTAGATTGCCCGTTTTGAAGGTAATTCATCCTGGCTCATCTGGCTGGGGCGCAGGTGATGCAGCACCAGCATTTCGATGAACTTGATTTCACGGGTGCTGAAACGGAGTCTGCCCAAAATCGAGGCAACAATTGTTGCACCTGCATCAGGATGCCCCAGAAACCGAGCTCTGCCATCGGCATCCAGCGATTTGGTCTGCGGCTTGGCAATATCGTGCAGCAGAGCCGCCAGCTTGACCAGCGAGCCCCTGGTGCTTCCTGAGCTGACTTCCTCATTAAAATACTGCTGTAACTCGTTGGACCACGGGACAAGCTCCAGCACTTCCTCCCCGGCATATTGCCAGGATTCCTGACGGAGCAAAAACCCGATGGCTGTCACAGTCTGCAGCGAGTGGTCAAAGACATCCCAGAAATGGATGAACGGCTGGCTCACGCCCTTCGCCGGCGCCATTTCCGGGATAATAGCGGTGAGCAGCCCCAGATTGCTCAAATAAACAAGATGCCTACCCGCCTGCGGCGCAGCGAGCAGTTTCATTAATTCTTCCCGAACCCGCTCACCGGCAACACCGGCGACCAGATGGCTGTCCCGCCGGATGAACTCCTCGGTGGCGGGGTCAATATTAAAGTTAAGCTCCGCCGCTAACCGCACGGCACGGAGGAGGCGGGCAGGGTCAGCATGAAAAACGGTATCATTGACGGCACGGAGAATGCGCGCTCTGGCATCTTGATGTCTATTTAACGGGTCGATGAGATTGGATAGAGAAAACCTGTTGGCAGCACCGAGTTTGAATGACATCGCATCTGCGGTAAAGTCACGGCAAAAGAGATCTTCTTTAATATCGCCTCTCAAGGTAGAGAAATCCAGTTCCATCGGCGCTC
>JAQTVW010000134.1 GCA_028706655.1 Dehalococcoidales bacterium
TGTGTCATTGCGAGCGTTAGCGAAGCAATCCCATACGAATTGAGAACGATTGCTTCGTCGTTATCACTCCTCGCAATGACACGCTAATGCTTTGTGGCAGGTCAAGCCGCTATGTTATAATCAACTTACAGGCGGAGCTTTATTTTCGACCGTTCCGCCGGAAACAAATATATTTTGAGGTGCGACAGGAAATGAAAACTAAGCAGCAATATATTGATAGCATGCGGAAGGTCAAACCCGAACTTTATATGTTCGGAGAGAAGATAACCGACCGGGTCGACCATCCGATTATCCGCCCGACCATGGAAGCGATGGCGGCAACTTTCGAGCTGGCGGAAAAGCCGGAGTACCAGGGGCTGGTCACCGCCACCTCGCACCTCAGCGGCAAGAAAATCAACCGCTTCACCCACATTCATCACAGCGTTGAAGACCTGGTCAACAAGTCCAAGATGACCCGTCTGCTGGGCAGCTACACCGCATCATGCTTCCAGCGCTGCGTCGGCTGGGATGCCATGAACGCCCTCTCCATGGTCACCTATGACATTGATCAAAAATACAAGACGGAATACAACAAACGCTTCCTCAATTTCGTGCGCATGGTGCAGGATGAAGACCTCGTTTGCTGCGGCGCCATGACCGATAACAAGGGCGACCGGAGCCTGCGCCCCGGCGAGCAGTTCGACCCCGACCAGTACCTCCATGTCGTCGAGGAAAAGTCCGATGGCATCGTGGTAAAGGGCGTCAAACTGCACCAGACCGGCTCGGTCAACTCCAACCAGATAATCGCCATGCCGACCCGCGCCATGCGCGAGGAAGATAAGAACTACGCCGTTTCCTTCGGCATCCCCAGCGATACCCAGGGCATCCTCTACATTTACGGTCGCCAGGCTTCCGATACCCGCAAACTGGAAGGCGGTAAAATGGACCTCGGCAACACCCTCTACGGCGGACAGGAATGCATGGTAGTCTTTGATAACGTTTTTGTCCCGTGGGACCGGGTCTTTATGTATAAGGAGTGGGACTTCACCGCCGACCTTGTCGAAAAGTTCGCGTCGTATCACCGCCAGAGCTACGCCTGCAAGTCCGGCGTCGGCGATGTGCTCATCGGCGCCGTCCAGTTGTTATCCGAATATCAGGGCACTGCCAAGGCATCTATCGTCAAGGACAAAATTACCGATATGATTCAGCTCAATGAAACGATGATGTCCGGCAGCCTTGCCTGCGCTTACGAAGGTCACCAGGAACCTTCCGGCACTTTCTTCGTCAATGCCCTGCTGGCGAACGTTTCCAAGATAAACGTCACCCAGTTCCCCTACCAGATTGCCAAGCTCGCCCAGGACCTCGCCGGCGGACTTATGGTTACTATGCCTTCGGAGAAGGACTTCAGAGACCCGAAGCTCGGACAGTACATCGATAAGTATCTCAAGGTCTCGAAGGACGTCCCGACCGAGAACCGCATGCGCCTTCTCCGCCTTTTCGAGAACTTGACCATCGGTCTCGGTGCCGTCGGCTACCTGACCGAGTCCATGCACGGTGCCGGTTCTCCGATGGCGATGAAAATCATGATTTCCCGCCTGACCAACTTCGACCGGATGAAGAAGGCGGCAATGAGAATCTCCGGAATCAAGAGCTAGTTCCGCAAATCAGGATAGTCTCATCAAAACGATTGAGGTTGTTTGACCTCACCCCTTTATCCCCCTCTCCAGCGTGGAGAGGGGGAATTGTTTTAGAGAGGGGGCAAAGCCCCCTCTCTTTCCTTCACTCCCCCTGCCCTTGATAAGGGAAGGGGGCAGGGGGATAGGTTCACGTCCTCTTATTGCGCCTGAGTCCATATTTATGGTTTAATGGAGAAAAACTTAGAGAGGGAGATTTTATGGATTTTACGCTTAATGAAGAACAAAAGATGCTCCAATCGATGGTCCGGGATTTCGCCGAAAAGAAGCTGGCACCCGTCGCCGATAAGATTGAACAGGCAGAGGAGTTCCCGATGGGGCACTTCAAAGCCCTCGCCGAAATCGGCATGACCGGCTACGGCATTCCCGCCGAGTACGGCGGCAGCGGCGGCGATAACGTCGGCTTCGTCGTAGCGCTGGAGGAAATCGCCCGCGCCTGCGCTTCCACCTGCGATATCGTGGACGCCCACCTCTCCCTGGGCACCGAGCCCATCTATATTTACGGCACTGAGGAGCAGCGCCGCAAGTTTGTCGTGCCGCTGGCGAAAGGCGATAAAATCGGCTCATTCGCCATCACTGAACCCAACGCCGGCAGCGATGTCTCGGCAATCGAGACGACCGCGGTCAAAGACGGCAACAACTACATTCTCAACGGCACCAAGGTCTTCATGACCCTGGGCGATGTCTCGGATTACGGCGTGGTCTTCGCGAATATCCCCAGCATGGGTAAGCGCGGCATGACCGCCTTCATCGTGGAAGCCGGAATGCCCGGTTTCACCCGCGGCAAGAAATACAGCAAGCTGGGCATGCGCGCCGCTACCAACGCCGATTTTATCTTTGAAGACTGCAAAGTACCTGCCGCCAACCGCCTCGGCGAAGAGGGACAGGGCATGAAAATCTGCCTCGGCACCCTCGATCACGGCAGGCTCGGCATTGCTGCGCAGTGCATCGGCATCACCCGCGCCGTGCTGGAGAAATCGGCGGAATACGCCAAGCAGCGCGTGCAGTTCGGTCAGCCTATCGCCAACAACCAGGCAATCCAGTGGATGATTGCCGATATAGCAGCCGGTCTCGATGCCGCAAGGCTCCTACTCTGGAGAGCCGCCTCCCTCGCCGATAAGCACGAGAAGTTCACCGTCGCCGCATCCATGGCGAAACTGATGGCGAGCGCGTTGTGCATGCAGGCTTCCATCAAGGGCGTGCAGATTCACGGCGGCTACGGCTACATGATGGACTCCCCGATGCAGAGATATATGCGCGATGC
>JAQTVW010000058.1 GCA_028706655.1 Dehalococcoidales bacterium
CCTGCTTTTTGCTCGATAAGGGCATCCAGCTCGATAAACTCCTTGTCCAGCTTTTCCGCCAGCACTTTGCCGACGGCAGTCTTGCCCGCACCCATGAAACCAATCAGGGCGATATTACTCTTCATGTTGCAGTGCCTTTTGCGCTTCCCGGTGCATTAACTCAAAAGGAGCGGACTGCCCGGTCCACAGCTCAAAGGAGAGCGCTCCTTGCCAGACCAGCATTTCCAATCCGGCTATCGTGCGCGCTCCGGCAGCGGCGGCTTCCTGGAACAATTTCGTCCGCGCCGGGATACCGATAATATCAAACACCACGAGCTTGTCATGGAGCAAATGCGCCGGCACCAGTGAATGGTCTATATCAGGAGTCATACCCACACTCGTAGCATTCACCAGAATATCGGCGTCTTTGATTTCGTTTTGCAGGCTGGTTTCATGCAATGGGAGGGCTTCGACGGACTCGCGGGCGACCGGAGCCAGTGACCGGGCAAGTGCCGTCGCACGCTCTACCTGCCGATTGAGAATGACCAGCCTCGCGCCGCTTTCCGCAAGCGCGTAACAGATGCCCCGCGCCGCCCCGCCCGCCCCCAGTATCAAAATCTTTTTACCAGCCGGCTCAACGCCGGCTTCCCGCAATGCTCTTAAAAATCCGGGGGCATCGGTATTGTAGCCCTTGAGCACGCCGTTATCATTGACGATAGTATTGACCGCCCCGATGCCCCGCGCATGGGTGTCAACTTCATCCAGAAGACCCATCACCGCTATCTTGTGCGGGATGGTGACATTCAGCCCGCGGATGTTCAGGGCACGCATCCCCGCAACAGCCTCGGGAAGCGATTCCGGCATTACCTTGAAGGTCACATAAACGTAGTCCAAGCCCAGCTTCCGGAAAGCGGCGCCGTGCATCATGGGGGAGACGCTGTGCTCCACACGGTCGCCGATGAGACCGCACACCCGGGTCCTGCCGGTCACCCTGTTATTTGTCATATTGCAGCATTCCGTAAATCGTAGCCAGGTCCTGCACCGCAAGCTGCCCCGCCGCCGATTCTTTGCCGGCATCAACGGAGGCATAGGTGAAATCACCGCCGACGAGGGGGCAAAGGATGCGGCTGGTCACCCCCAGCGTGCCCATCGTGAAAGCGACCATCGGTACATCGGGAAAATGTTTCATAAGCTCCAGCAGCAGCATGTTATCGGCAAAGCTGCCCGCCGTTGTTACCACTTTGCAAATATCCGCGCCGGCGTCAATCTCCTGCTGCACAATCGCCCGCAGGCGTGATTCCGGCGGAGTGCGTTCGAAATCATGGTGGGAAATGAGACATTTCGCTTTCGCCTTGTGAAATACGGCGACCGAGGTTTCCAGGTTTTTTGTATCCAGTTCAATATCTGCAATTGAAGCACCCAGCGTCACCGCTTCCAGCAGTTCTTCCAGCCGGCGCTCTTCGCTGCCCTGCCATTTGCCGCCCTGTTCCGCCCGGCGGTTGCAGGCGATCCACGGTCTCCTGAGATGCCGCGCCACGCGCCGCCAGCCTTCCCCGATAAGGTCCAGACGCACTTCGTACAGATCGACCTGCGGTTCGACTGCCGCCGGCGATATCAACTCGCTGGTCGTGAGCACCGCGCAAATCCGGGGCTTAGTAATTGGCACGCAAGACCTCCTCGACCAGACCCGGGTTTACTTCGGTGACTACCGCGTCACCGATTGCCCGCAGCAAGACAAAGCGCAGTTTATCCTGGGCTATCTTCTTGTCATGCTGCATCGCAGACATTATTTCTTCTATCTTATAGCCTGGCAGCTTTGTCGGCAAGCCCCCCCGCCTCAACAGTGCCGCCAATCTCTCCGTACCTTCGGCGGTAAGCATACCCAATCGATTGGCGATTCGCCCGGCGACGACCATACCGATGGCAATTGCCTCACCGTGACCTACCCCAAAGCCGGAGACCGTTTCGATAGCGTGCCCGATGGTATGCCCGTAGTTCAGGACATTACGCAATCCCGTGTCGCGCTCATCCTGAGCCACCACTTCCGCCTTAATGCCCGCCGTCCGGGAGACGACGTATTCCAGCGTTTCTTTCTCCCGCGCTTTTATCCGTTCGATGTTCGCTTCAAGAAAAGCAAAGAAATCCCGGTCTCTGATAGCGGCGCTCTTGATGATTTCCGCCAGTCCGTCCGCCAGTTCCACATCGGGCAAGGTATCAAGGACATCAATATCGGCGATGACCAGCCGCGGCTGGTAGAATACCCCGATGTTGTTTTTCAAGTTGCCGTGATCGACCGCTACTTTCCCGCCGATGCTGCTGTCCACCTGCGCCAACAAGGTGGTCGGAACTTGCACCAGCGGCACGCCGCGCATGTAGGTCGCGGCAACAAAACCCGCCAGGTCGCCGATGACGCCGCCGCCCAGAGCCAGCACCGGAGTATCGCGGCGGGCTGCGGCATCATTCAATTGCCGATACAGGCTGCCGGCAGTCCCCAGCGATTTCTGTGCTTCGCCCTCCGGCACAGACAGCAGGACTACCTTGAAGCCCTCTTTCTCCAGCGATTGCGCCAGCGCCTTCCCATAGAGCTCCCTGACCTTCGCATCGGTGATCACAACCAGCTTTCCGGAGAAACCAAGCTGTTTCAACCACGGTCCGGTTTGGGACAACAGCCCTCGCCCGACCCGGATTTCGTAGCTGTTGTTACCGAGTTTTACTTCAATCGTCCTCATCCGCTGGCAGTTTACTCTTTATTTCGTGCCGATGCAACGAGTTTGTGGATGCTCCGGGCAGCTGTAATGACTTCTCCCAGTTCCTCCGGCGTAATCATCTGCTGGCTGTCCACCAGGGATTCTG
This sequence comes from Dehalococcoidales bacterium, assembly GCA_028706655.1. GTDB lineage: Bacteria > Chloroflexota > Dehalococcoidia > Dehalococcoidales > RBG-16-60-22 > JAQTQH01. The sequence continues at coordinate 2,833 of JAQTVW010000058.1, forward strand.
CCGGATTGTAGTGCGTCTCAATCATCAGTCCGCAGGCGCCCGCCGCCATCGCCGCGCAGCTCATGCTGAAAATAAGGTCCCGCCGGCCTGTCGCATGGCTGGGATCCGCCAGCACGGGCAGGTAGGTCTCTTTCTCGATCACCGGTATTGCCGAGAGGTCGAAGGTGTAGCGGGTGAAGTTCTTGCCCTTGCCCAGCGGCAGGATACCCCGTTCGCAGAGAATGATATCTTTGTTATCTTCAGCAGCGATATATTCGGCGAAAGAGAGGAATTCCTCGATGCCCGCGCCGAAATGCCGCTTGTAGAGCACCGGTTTGTGCTTGCGGCCGACGCTGACCAGCAGGTCCTGGTCGTACATGTTGCGCGTGCCGATCTGCATAATATCGACATACTTCGCCACCAGGTCGACCTGCGTCTCGCCTCTGACCTCGGTGATAACCGCCATGTCGTATTTATCGCCGGCTTCCCGCAGCCAGCTCAGGGCTTCTTCCGCCTGCTCCCAGCCCACTGCCCCCAAGCCCTGGAAGGAGTGCACGGAACTGCGCGGCTTGAAGATGCCCCCCCGCAAGACCTGCGCCCCGGCTTTCTTGATACCCTCGGCGATGCGCATGACCTGCTGGCGGCTTTCCACGGCGCACGGCCCGGCGATGAAGACCGGCTCATCCCCGCCGATGGTGATGTCCCCAATCTTGATAACCCGCCGCCCCGCGACTTCGTGGAACTGTTTGCCGTATTCCTTGCTGATAAGTTTATATGGTGTTTCAATCATAAAAGCCTCCTTCACTCCGGGCAGAACCGCAAAATGAGAGAAGGGAATCTTGGTTTCATCTCCCACCAAACCGATCACGGTGCGGAACTCTCCGTGAGAGATATCAGCTTTCAATCCGTATTTGTGGATTTCTTTGACGACATTATCTATTTCCGCTTTGGTTGCTTCCGCTTTCATCACTATCATCTTATTTGTTCCCCTTGCCCCTTTTTACCTCTATATAAACAAAAAACCCTCTCGTTGAGAGGGCTGTTACATACTTCTAATTAACTGTCTTGTCTACCGGTTACCCTTTGTTACATGCAAAAGCCCTCCCCTGCGCTGGTGCGCCAGGTAAAGATGAAGTAATAATAGTAATAGGAGTGCCGACTTGTATTCATGTTACTTTTTCAATGTATCATGCCCGCCGGGAATTGTCAATTGGCAGGAGGTGCCGCAACGTCTTCCCGTATTACGGGACGCGCTCCTGCTTGTTGACAGTACCTGTTTCACTATGGTAAACTTCTTTCTTGGTATCCCAGTTTACGGCTATACGTGGTTGGTAGACAGGATTTAACCATCAGGTCTGCCAGTAATGGATGAGCCTGAGCTCATCCATTAAAATTGTGGGAGGTAAATAAAAGCAAGTGCCTACGGTAAATCAGCTCGTCCGCAAAGGACGCCAGCCCCCGAAGAAGAGGACGAAAGCTCCGGCGCTGGGCTTTAACTATAATGTCCTGAAAAACAGAACAAAGCGCGGAGTGTATTCTCCCCAGAAACGCGGGGTTTGTGTTCAGGTCAAGACCATGACTCCCAAGAAACCCAATTCCGCTTTGCGGAAGATTGCCCGGGTACGCCTGACCAACCATATCGAAGTCACGGCTTATATCCCCGGCGAAGGTCATGAGTTGCAGGAACACTCGGTAGTGCTGATCCGCGGCGGTCGCGTCAAGGACCTGCCCGGCGTACGCTACCACATCATCCGGGGCGCGCTGGATACCACAGGAGTAAACAACCGTAAACAGGGTCGCAGCAAATACGGAGCCAAACTGGGCAAGGGTGGTAAAGCAGAAGAATCTGCCGCCGCTCCTGCTGCTAAAGCTTAGGAGTCAACATGCCAAGGCGAGCGAGAAAATTTAAAAGAGAAATCCAGCCTGATCCGCGGTATCACAATCCGGTTATCGCCAGGCTGATTACCAAGATCATGGAGAGCGGCAAGAAGCGCACCGCCGAGGATATTGTCTACGGCGCGCTGGAACTGCTGGAAAAACAGACCTCCAAGGATGCCGTCACTGCGCTGGAGCAGGCAATCAAGAATGCCACTCCCCTGCTGCAGGTCAAGCCCCGCCGCGTCGGCGGCGCAACCTATCAGGTACCTGTAGAAGTACCGCCCGACCGTGGACTTTTCCTTGCTCTAAAGTGGATAATTGCTTCTTCCCGTTCCCGCAAGGGCATGCCCATGATGCGCCGGCTGGCTACCGAGCTTGGTGATGCCTACCAGGGTCAGGGCTCGACGGTAAAGAAGCGCGAAGATACCCATAAGATGGCTGAGGCGAACCGCGCCTTCGCCCATTACCGATGGTGAGGTTGACGATTACCAGCTCAGATGCCAAACATAGCATTAAGAGACTCAGTTCTAGAGGATAAGAAAGTGTCCAGAGAGTTCCCGCTGGAGCGGGTAAGAAACATTGGTATTATCGCCCACATCGATGCCGGCAAGACGACCGTCACCGAGAAGATACTCTTTTACACCGGGCGCACCTACAAGGTAGGTTCGGTGAATGAGGGCACTACCGTCATGGACTTCATGGACCAGGAACGGCAGCGCGGCATCACCATCAAAGCTGCCGCCACCACCTGCTACTGGCACGAACACCGCATCAATATTATCGATACCCCCGGACATGTCGATTTCACCGCCGAGGTAGAGCGCAGCCTGCGGGTGCTTGACGGCGGTGTGGTAGTCTTCGATGGCGTCTCCGGCGTCGAAGCGCAATCGGAAACAGTCTGGCGGCAAGCCGACCGCTACCATGTCCCGCGTATTTGCTTCATCAACAAGATGGATCGCGATGGCGCTGATTTCCAGCGTACCATCGGTATGATTCAGAGCCGCCTGGGCGCAAAAGCCCTGCCCATTCAGATTCCCATCGGCAGTGAAAGCGCTTTCAAGGGCGCCATCGACCTGCTGGAAGGCAAAGCCTGGTATTTCACCGGAGCGCATGACGCCGAGCCGACGATAACAGACGTGACTGAAGCCGACCAGCCTGCTTATCTCCATGCCCGCCAGACGCTGATTGAAAAGCTGGGCGAGCTTGATGATGAAATAATGGAAGCCTATCTTGAAGGTGAAGAAATCAGTATTGCCGAACTGAAAGCCGCCCTGCGGCGGGTCACGCTCGCTAACCGCGGTGTGCCCGTAGTCTGCGGCAGCGCCCTGCGCAATACCGGGGTCCAGAAGGTTCTTGATGCCGTGGTGGACTACCTCCCCTCCCCGCTGGATGTCCCGCCCATTACCGGCATCGATTCCAAGACCGGCGCTGAAACCACCCGTCCCGCTGATGACGAAGCGCCCTTTGCCGCCCTTGCCTTTAAAGTAGTCACCGACCCGTTTATGGGTCGATTGGTCTATTTCAGAGTCTATTCCGGCAAAATAGAGGTCGGTAACCAGGTAATGAACACCACACGCGATAAGCGGGAACGCATCGGACGGCTCGTCCTGATGCACGCTAACCATCGCGAGGATATTACTTTCGCTGATACGGGCACCATTGCCGCCACACTGGGATTAAAGAGCACCTTCACCGGTGACACCCTGTGCGATCCGTCCAATCCCGTCCTGCTGGAGTCCATCCGCTTCCCCGAGCCGGTCATTTCGATTGCGATCGAACCCAAAACCCGCGCCGATCAGGACAAAATGGGCGAAGCACTCCAAAAGTTAACTGAAGAAGACCCCACATTCTGGGTAAGACACGATGAAGAGACCGGTCAGACTATCATCTCCGGCATGGGCGAGCTTCACCTTGAAGTCATTGTGAGCCGCCTGGTCACCGAGTTCCGCGTCGGTGTAAAAGTGGGACAGCCGCGTGTCGCCTACCGTGAGACAATTACCGCACCCGTCAAAGTAGAAGGCAGGTTTGTCCGGCAGAGCGGCGGTCACGGGCAATATGGTCATGTCAATGTTGAGCTGGAGCCGCTGCCCCGCGGCAAAGGCTTTGAATTTGTCGAAGGGATTAAAGGTCAGGCAATTCCACGCAACTTTATCCCGTCAATCCAGGCGGGTATCAAAGAAGCCATGGAGAACGGCGTTCTGGCAGGCTACCCCGTGGTTGACCTCAAGGCTACCCTTTATGATGGCAGCTACCACGAGGTTGACTCATCAGAGCTGGCATTCAAAATGGCAGGGTCCATCGCTCTGAAAGAAGGCGTCAGGAGGGGCAAGCCGGTCCTGCTGGAACCGATTATGAAACTGGAAGTGGTCACTCCGCAGGAATTTGTCGGCGATGTTATCGGCGATATCAACTCCCGCCGTGGGCGTGTCGAAGCTATGGACCCCCAGGGCGATACGTTCATCATCCGCGCCCTCATCCCGCTTTCGGAAAGCTTCGGTTATGCTACCAGCCTGCGCTCATTGACGCAGGGACGCGCGACCCATTCATTAGAGTTTTATCGTTACCAGGAAGTATCGGCGGCACTTGCCGAACAAATTATGGAGAAATCGACAGGTAAGAAATAACATGGCTAAACAGAAGATTCGCATTAAACTCAAGGGGTTCGATCACAAGATAGTCGATCAATCGGCGGCACAGATTGTGGATGCGGTGGAGCGCACCGGGGCGATCGTGGCGGGACCCATCCCGCTGCCCACTCACATCCAGAAACTGAGCGTTATCCGCTCCCCGTTCATCGATAAGAACTCCCAGGAGCAATTTGAAATCCGCACGCATAAGCGCCTGATTGACATCGTGGAGACGACCTCCAAGACGACCGATGCTCTGGCGAAGTTGAACCTCCCCGCCGGAGTGGAAATCGATATCAAAATCTAGTTAAGGGAGGCGGAACAGATATGATAAATGGAATTATCGGGAAAAAACTGGGCATGACCCAGGTATATACGGATAAAGGCAGTCTCCAAGCAGTGACCGCCATCGAAGCGGGCCCCTGCACCGTAGTCCAGGTCAAGACTACTGCCAAAGAAGGCTACAACGCCGCCCAGCTCGGCTTCGGGGAAACCCGCAAGCGGAAGTCAGACAAAGAAATCAAGGGTTCGGCGAAATACCGCCACCTTCGTGAGTTCGGCGTGGATGATGCCAAGTCCGTGGAAGTTGGCCAGAAAGTTGATGTCAGCGTTTTCAAACCTGGTGACCTTATCAATGTCATCGGCATTTCCAAGGGTAAAGGTTTTGCCGGCGGCATCAAGCGCTACCATTTCGGCGGCGGCTTCAAGACCCACGGGCAATCTGACCGCTGGCGCTCCCCCGGCGCTATCGCCACCAACACCATCCCGGGACGCATTCTCAAAGGCAAGCGCATGGCGGGACACATGGGCAATGTGCAGGTGACAGCAACCAATCTGGAAGTATTTCAGGCAGACCCGGCGCGGAACCTGCTGCTGGTCAAGGGTACCGTACCCGGCGGCAGGAACGGACTGTTACTGATTAATAAATCAGTCAAAGGAAAGAAATAAAGTGCAAGTTCCGGTTTATAATCTCTCAGGAGAAGTAGTCAAAAACATCGAAGTCAGCGATGCTGTCTTCGGCGCACCGCTTAATGAAGCATTGGTGCACCAGGTCATGGTTTCCCAGCAAGCGAACCAGCGCCAGGGCACTTCTGACACCAAGACCCGCGGCGAAGTTGCGGGCAGCAGCAAGAAGCTGTACCGCCAGAAACATACCGGCGAAGCGCGTGCCGGCACCCGGCGCTCACCGCTAAGGCGCGGCGGCGGCATTATATTTGGTCCCCATCAGAGAGATTACCGGCAGGCAATTCCCAAGAAGATGCGCCGGCTGGCTATCCGTTCTGTGCTGTCTGCCAAACTGAGCGATGGCGAATTGAAAGTGCTCGAAGACATCAAATTTGAAATACCCAAGACAAAGCAAATCATCCAGGGCTTAGCCGCCCTCGGCATTGATTCAACCGTCCTGATTGTGACGGCTGAACCGGAAATGAATGTCATCAAATCAGCGCGCAACGTGCCCGGCGTGAAGACCCTGCCGGCGAACACGCTCAGCGTGCTTGATATGCTCTCCAGCAAAATGCTGTTAATGACCGAGACCGCCGTTCGCCAGTCAGAGCGGCTCTGGGAAACAAAACTGGTACAAAGAGGCGACCATGCATCTGTATGAAGTTTTACGCCGCCCGTTAATCACAGAAAAGAACACCGCGCTGCAGGGACAGAACAAATACCTGTTCGAGGTAGCTAAAGACGCCAATAAGACGATGGTGAAGCAGGCGGTGGAAAAGGCATTCAAGGTAAAAGTGAATGCGGTCAACATGATAACCGTCCCCGGCCGGACGAAGCGGATGGGCAAGCGTCTTGTCCAGATTATGCCCTGGAAAAAAGCGGTCGTCACGCTTAAAGCCGGAGACAAGATAGAATTCTTTGAAGGCGTGTAATTAAAATGGGAATAAAATCGTATAATCCAACATCACCCGGCCGCCGCGGCATGAGCGGCTATACCTTTGAGGAGATTACCCGGGACAAGCCGGAAAAATCACTGACAATCTCGGTCAAAGAAAAAGCCGGGCGCAACTTCCAGGGGAAAGTCACGGTACGTCACCGCGGCTCAGGTGTGAAGCACAAGCTGCGCACCGTCGATTTCCGCCGGGACAAAATCGATATTCCCGCGCGGGTCGCTGCAATTGAATATGACCCGAACAGGTCGGCGCGTATCGCCTTGCTGTATTACGTCGATGGCGAAAAACGTTATATCTTAGCGCCTCTCGGTCTTGAGGTCGGGCAGACTGTCATGTCCGGCGAAAAAGCCGAAATCAAACCGGGCAATACCCTGCCGCTCAAACTCATTCCCAGCGGCACACCGATACATAATATCGAATTGAACCGCGGCAAGGGCGCCCAACTGGTACGCAGCGCCGGCACCGCCGCGCAGCTCATGGTCAAGGAAGGCCAATACGCGCTCATCCGCATGCCGTCCGGAGAAATCCGCCGCGTCAACGCGGAGTGCATGGCGACTATCGGGCAGGTGGGCAACGTAGACCACCAGAATATCACCTACGGCAAGGCGGGACGCAGACGGTTGATGGGCTGGAGACCGACGGTCAGAGGCTCCGCGATGTCTCCCCGCAACCATCCGCATGGCGGCGGCGAAGGCAGAAGTCCCCGCGGTATGAATCCTAAGACTCTCTGGGGCAAACCGGCGCTGGGTAAGAAGACTCGCCAGCCGAAACCCTCGGATAAATTGATTGTCAAACGCAGAGGAAAATAGTCCAGTAGCGAGGTAACATGTCAAGGTCAACGAAAAAAGGCCCGGCAGTAGACGCCAAATTAATGAAAAAAGTGGATGCCGTCATCCGTTCGGGGCAGAAAACGGTTATCAAAACCTGGGCGCGTTCTTCCACCATATTGCCCCAGATGATAGGACTCAACTTCGGAGTACATGATGGCAGAAGACATGTCGCCATCTATGTGACTGAGAACATGGTAGGACACCGGCTGGGCGAATTCGCACCAACGCGTGTTTTTAGAGGACATGGCACAAAGGCAGCCGCAGAAGCAGCCGCCGCCACCAAATAACAGGATAAAGTTAGGCAGGAACGAAAGTGGAAGTTAGAGCAACAGCCAGATATACCGGAATACCCGCCCGCAAGGTGCGCCTGCTGTTGGACATGGTCCGGGGCAAGAAGGTGGAAGAGGCTGTAAACATGTTGAAGTTTATGCCGTCCCCCAATGCCAAAGCCGTTGCCAAGCTGGTGAAATCAGCGGCAGCCAATGCCGAGAATAACTACCAGATGACGCCGGCGGATCTGAAAATAGTGCGCATTTTTGCGAATGAAGCACCCTTCCTGAAGAGATTTCGACCCGTATCCCGGGGACGCGCCGCCGGTGTCTTGCGGCGTTCCAGCCATATTACAGTAGTTGTTTCGGAATAGGAGCGTTATGGGGCATAAGGTTAATCCAATCGGGTTTAGACTTGGCGTCATCAAGGACTGGCAGGCTAAATGGTACACCAAGAAGAGCTATGCTGAGTACTTGATGGAAGATTTGAAACTCCGCAAGGCAATCAAGGACAAGTACCGCGAAGCCGGTATTTCCCGTATTGATATCGAGCGCCAGGTGAAAGATGTCACTATAACTCTCCACACCGCCCGTCCCGGCATCGTCATCGGACGCGGCGGACAGCGTATCGATGAAATGCGCATATACCTTGAAGGGCTGGTGTCCAAGAAGATTAAACTGAATATCGTGGAAATCCGGCAGCCGGAACTCGATGCTTTCCTGGTCGGCCGCAATATCGCCGAGCAGATTGAGCACCGCGTCGCTTACCGCCGCGCCATGAAACAGGCAATGTTCCGCACGATGCAGTCCGGCGCCAAGGGCATCAAGGTCAACTGCGGCGGCAGACTGGGCGGTGCGGAAATCGCCCGCCGGCAGACCATGCACCAGGGACAGGTCCCGCTGCATACCCTGCGCGCCGATATCGATTACGGTTTCACCGAAGCGCACACCACGATGGGACGCATCGGCATTAAAGTATGGGTCTACAAGGGAGAGGTCCTCCCCGAGATTAAGAAAGTAGAAGCTGCTGCTGAAGCGCCTGCGACAGTAACCGCCGGCAAGCCGGCGGAAACCGCTCCGGTGGCGGCATTGCCCGGGACGGTCGGAGCGGCAATCGAAGCTGCTCTGAAAGCGGCACCGGCGGCAGAAGCATCGAAGCCGGTTGAAGTAACGGCAGCACCGCCCGTCGCAGAAGCAGAAAAAGTAGCCAAACCGAGAGTCCGCAAGGCAAAAGCAAAAGCGGCAGTAGAAGCCGAGGTAAAAGCCGAAGTGCCGGAAGCAACGGCAGCACCGGCAGCAGAAGCGGCACCCGTGGCGGAAGCCGAAAAAACCGTGAAGCCGAGAGCCCGGCGGACCAAGAAGACCGAGAC
>JAQTVW010000059.1 GCA_028706655.1 Dehalococcoidales bacterium
TAGTCACCAAGAAGATGGTCTTCATCAGCGGCGGCATCGCCCACGCCGCTTTCGGCGGCATCGGTCTGGGTTACCTGCTGGGCATCAGTCCCGTGCTGGGCGCCCTGTTCTTTACGGTGACTGCCGGACTTAGTATGGGCATGGTTACCCGCCGGACGAAGTTACCGGAAGATACCGCTATTGGCATCCTCTGGGCGATGGGCATGGCACTGGGCGTCATCTTTATCGGGCTCAGTCCCGGCTATGCGCCCGACCTGTTCAGCTATCTTTTCGGCAACATCCTCACCGTACCGCCGACGGATTTGATGCTCATGGTGGTTCTGGACGTGGTGATTGTCGGTATTACCATCGCGCTGTACAAGGAGTTTCTCGCGCTGTCTTTTGACGAGGAGTTCAGCACGGTTGTCGGCGTGCCGGTAGAGGGTCTCTATCTCCTGCTGCTGGCCATGATTGCGCTGACCGTTGTCTTGCTGATACGAGTAGTAGGCAACATCCTGGTTATTGCGCTGTTGACGATTCCCGCAGCCCTGGCGCGCCAGTTTACTTATAACCTCGGGAAAATGATGCTGCTCGCCATTCTTTTCGGGGCAATCTTTACCCTTGGCGGTCTGTGGCTGTCCTATGTCTTCGACCTTGCGTCCGGCGCGACCATTATCATGCTCAGCGGCACGGTAATGATGGCTTCCTTCGGGATATCCAAAATCAGACGGAAGCCGGGTAAAGCTAAAGAACCTGCGGCGGCGAAGAGCTGAGAGTAGCTTCAAACTCCGTTCATTCGCAGTCGTTGTTGCCCATCGCTAACCTCACCCCCTGTGTCCCCCGCTCCAAATTTGATCATAACTACAAAGCCTTTATGCGCAATTTGGAGCGGGCAGGGTGAGGTAAGAAGGATAACCAACTTATAATAGAACAGAACCAGCGCTCAGGCTTTTTTGACTTCTACTAAAGCAGTGTTGGCAGGCCAGGCGCCGCCCGGGGAGTGTAAACTGGGCGTCAGAGTATTATCGCATCCCCCGATATCGACGCCGTTTTCATCAATTTCAAACCAGCCGCCGTGGGGCAGGCAGACCGCGCCAGGGATTATCCGGTCCGTGACATAAGCCCGGATGCGCACCTTGCCGCGGTCGTTGAACGCGATTATTTCATCATTGTTGCTGATGCCGCGAGCTTTGGCGTCCTGACTGTTCAACCAGAGCCGGCGCGGCTCGGTCTCTTCCAGCCAGGGGATTTTCTCCAGCGTGCTGTGCGTCGCGGGTTTATGGTGCGAGGTCAGCAACTGGAGCGGGTATTTCTTTTGCAGGGGGTCGCCGTAACCTTCACTCGCCGGGATGTATTGCGCGATGGGCGGCATCTGCGGATTGCGCCATTCCGCGAGGCTTTCGCTGTAAAGTTCAATCTTACCGGATGGTGTGTTGAAGGGGTGATGGGCGGGATCGCTGATTTCTTTCTTGAACGCGACGAACGGTTCCACCTTCAGCTTGACCACGCCGTCCTTTTTGAAGGTGTCAAAGTCGGCGATGTCCCCGGCATGCTCGGAAACGACGCGCAGCCATCCTTCAACATCCTTGCCTTCGGTATAATTGGCGATGCCCAGCCGGGGCGCCAGCGCCGCACAGATTTCAAAGTCGGATTTCGACTCGTACAGCGATGGTATCACGGGATTGACATAAAGATAATAAGGTGAGCCCAGCCACGGCGGCGTGATGTCCTCGCGCTCCATGAAAGTATTTACAGGCAGGAGGATATCCGCAAAGCGCGCGGTGGGCGTCATGCGCTGCTCGTGGACGACGACGAACTCCAGCTTTTTGAAGGCGGCGATGCCGGCGTTGACATTGGGGCGGCTGTTGAGATAATCCGAGGCGACGATGTATGCCATTTTGGGGTCGCAGGGATAGCCGCCGGCTTTGCCTTTCATGATGGCGTCATAGACATGAGTTTCATGCATGCGGGCGGCGGTGGGGTGCCCCGCGCCGCGTATCTTGTAGAGGCTGTTGGCACGGTGCGCCGAGCCAGTTTCTACCGCATTCTTGGTGGTTTTGGGCAGGGACATCTCCCGGGAATGAAAGGCGCGCATGAAGCCTCCCGCATAACCGCCTTCTTTGCCGATGTTGCCGGTCATGGCGATAACGGTGCAGGCAGCGCGCATGAATTGTTCGCCCATGGTGCCGCGGGATGGTCCCCAGCCGGGAATCAGGACGGCGGGTTTGTTGGTGGCGTATTCAATGGCGATGCGTTCGATGGTAGCGGCGGGGACGCTCGTTATTTTTTCCGCCCATTGCGGCGTCTTGGGGATGCCGTCATCTGCTCCTAAAACGTAGCTTTTGAATTTATCAAAGCCCAGGGTAAAAGTATCGAGGAATTTCTGGTCCTGCAGGTTCTTTTCAATAATGACATATGCCATGGCAATCACCATGGCGGCATCGGTGCCCGGATGGATGGGTACCCACTCATCGGCGAAGGTGGCGGTCGTCTCCGTCATGCGCGGGTCGATGGAGATAATGCGGATGCCTTTTTCCTTAGCCTGCGCCATGGTGTAGGCGGTGTTGGGGTCCCAGATAGTGACGGCGGGGTTCCAGCCCCACATGATAATCAGTTTGGAATTGAGATGGTCGATGCGGGCGCTGCCTGAATTCATCGTGCCATAGGTCGCCATAGAAGCGAACAAAGGTCCTTCATAGGAAGCGGCGCCCCACGGACGGGTATACCCGCCGAACATTGCCAGCATGCGCTCGGCTGCCATTGCTCCGTTGACGACTGCCTGACTGCCGCCGCCCCAGAGGAACAGGATGCTGGAGTTGCCGTAGGTCTTTTTGATGCGGAGCATCTCGCGGGCAACCGTATCAAGTGCCTCGTCCCAGGAAATGCGGGCGAACTTGCCTTCGCCGCGTTCGCCGGTGCGTTTCATGGGGTACTGGAGGCGGTCAGGAGCATAGACCTGCTGGCGGTAAGCGCGCCCTCTCAGGCAGGCGCGGAGCTGCGGATCTTCACCGGTGTCCGATTCGAAGCGGACGATTTTACCGTCTTTGACATGAGGTTTGAGGACGCAACGTCCGCCACAGTCATGGCTGCAACTGGTATTAATGATTTTTTCGTCCATCATAATCTCCTCCGGTAGCTTTATTGTAGCACGTTTGGAATTTGCCTTGCCACAGCGCTCGTCTTGACATTGGGTGGTTAATCTGGTTGAATGGCTATTGGATTTTTCCGTTTTTCCCAGGGGCATTCACCATTATTAACAGGCAGGAGGAAGCATGGACAAGTTTTCTTTGAAGGGAAAGGTTGCCCTGGTTACCGGCGCCACGCGCGGCATGGGAGAAGCCACCGTGCTGGGTTTCGCCGAAGAAGGCGCGGATATCGCCTTAGCCGGGCGCAAGGTCGAAGAGCTTCAGCAGGTCGCCGATAAAGTAAAGAAGATGGGGCGGAAAGTCCTGGTGGTGACCGCGCACCTCGGTCACCTGGAAGAAATCCAGCCGATGGTGGACAAGGTTGCTAAAGAATTCGGCAAGATTGACATCCTGGTGAATAATGCCGGCACCAACCCGGCGCTCAGCTCTACACTCGAAATGACGGAAAAACTGTGGGATGCGGTGATGAACCTGAACCTGAAAGGGCTGTTCTTCCTAAGTCAGTCCGTGGCAAAGGTCATGAAGCAGAAGGGCGGCGGCAACATTATCAATGTCGCTTCGATTGCCGGCGTGAAACCGGAGCTAAATTCGCAGGTCGCCCATGTGTACTCCATCAGCAAAGCAGGTGTCATCATGGCAACACAGGTGATGGCAATAGACCTGGCGCCCTTTGGAATCAGGGTTAACTGCATTGCCCCCGGTCTGGTGACCACCAAGATGAGCCTCTCCGGCTTTGAGGTCATGCCCGGTCGCAAGGAAATGTGGCTGGCACGGACTCCGCTCAAGAGACTCGGCGCTCCTGAGGATGTCGTCGGTGCAATGGTTTACTTTGCCTCTGATGCTTCCGCATGGGTGACCGGCAAGACACTGGAAATCGATGGCGGAGCGCTGTTGACCTAATACCGGGCTCGGGAACGCAGTTGAAAGATGCAAAAAGATTCGCCGATATTGTAAAGTTGGTTTCTGTAAAGATGTGCTCTCAAAACAGTAAGGAGGAGAAATGGAACTGAAAACGGTACTCTACGAAAAGAAAGACAATGTCGCCTGGATTACCTTCAACCGGCCTGATGTGCTCAATGCACAGAACCTAGAGCTGCGCAATGACATGCTGACCGCACTCAATGAAGCCCGCCTCGACGATGGCGTGCACATCATCGTCCTCGGTGGAGCAGGACGGGCGTTCAGCGCTGGCGCGGACATCAGCGAGTGGCCCAAGATGTTCCCGCTGGATACGCTTAAAGACTTCTATGGCAATATCCGCTTCTATGAATTAATGCGGGCAATCCCGAAGCCGATTATCGCCATGGTCAACGGGTATGCGCTCGGCGGCGGCTGCGAAGCGGTCATGGCTTGCGATATCGTCATCGCTTCCGATAAAGCCAAGTTCGGGCAGCCTGAAGTAAAAATCGGTATCATCCCGGGCGGCGGCGGCACCCAGATTCTGCCCCGGCTCATCGGCGAAAAGAGAGCGAAAGAGCTGGTTATGACCGGCGATTTCATCACCGCTCAGGAAGCCTGGCAGATGGGGCTGGTTAACAAGGTAGTCCCGGCGGAAAAACTCCTTGAAGCCACCCAGGAAATGGTTGCCAAGCTGAAGGCGCAGAGCCCCGTTACTCTGAAGTTCTGCAAGCTGGCAGTCAACAAATCGCTGGAGCTCTCGCTTTCCGAGGGTCTCAAGGCTGAGCAGGATATCTTCGCCCTGTGCTTCTCCACCGAAGACCAGAAAGAAGGCGCCAAAGCTTTCCTCGAGAAGAGAAAACCCAACTATAAGGGAAAATAAAACTAACCCGGACAAATCAAAAAGGGGGACGGTTGTTTCAGCCGCCCCCCTTAGTTTTTGTCTTCGGTATTTAACCGCGAAGCTGCTGCCGGCGTTCCCGGTTCCGGATTACTTTATCGATAGCGTTAGCTGCGCTGGCGAAGGAATAATAAGAAGCCAGACCGTGCTTCGCGCACTCGCGGATGAAGGGTGTAATCAACTTGACCTCTTCCGGCTCGTTGCTGGCTTCGAGCACCAGCGCCAGCGGCTTGCCGAATGTCTTTGCCTGGTGGACGATACTCTTGGTGAGCACCGGCAGTCTCTTGGCGAGGTAAGTCTCATTCCACATCAGGCTGGTGAACCAGATTATCAGGTCGACGCCCGACCACCGCGCCAGAATTCGCATCGTCTTGTCCAGCCCTTCGGTCGTCGAAAGCGATTGCGAGTAGTCGATAGGGTTGTGCAGGATATTGCCCGCCGCCGGCGTGAATTCCAGCAGTTCGTTTTGCAGCGCGACGGGTAACGGCGGGACTTCCAGTCCGCGCCTGCCGAATTCATCAGTGACCAGCACGCTGGAACCGCCGCCCGCGCCAATCAGGGCGACACGCCTTCCGGGTGGTTCGGGCAGGAAAGTGAGCGTCACCAGTACGTCTGACATCTCTTCGATAGAGTCCACGCGGATTACGCCGAACTGACGGCAGAGCGTTTCCCAGGCGGTGAAGCTGCCCGCCAGCGAAGCAGTATGCCCCGCCGCGGCGCGGGCGCCCTCCTCGGTAGCGCCGCCCTTGAGCAGGACGACCGGCTTTTCCCGGGTGGCTTTTTCCAGCGCCTTGCGGAACTTGCGCCCGTCTTTTATTCCTTCGATGTACATGGCGATAATTTTGGTTGCCGGGTCGCCGGTGAGGTATTCAAGGTAATCGCTCTCGTCAAGGTCACAGGCGTTGCCGTAGCTGACGGCTTTGCTGAAGCGCACTCCGCGGTGCTCCACGCGGTTAATCAGTGTCGCCGCGTTGCCGCCGCTCTGGCAGATAAAACCGACCGGTCCGCTATCTTTGGGAAATTCGGGTCGGAAAGACATACAGGCTTCGGGGTTATAAATACCCAGGCAGTTGGGACCGATGATCCTGACGCCGGTGGCACGTCCTGCCTCGACAAGTTCCTGCTCCAGTTTCCTGCCTTCTTCGGTGCCGATTTCACGGAAGCCGGCGGTGCAGAACTGTACCGCCTTCGCCCCCTTGAGGGCGGCATCTCTTATCAGCGTTGCCGAAGCCTTGGAAGGCACGGTGCTGATGACGTAATCCACATTCTCCGGGATATCGCTGAATTTTTCATAGACTTTGATGCCCCGCACCTCGCCGCCGCGCGGGTTGACCAGGTAAATGGGTCCCGGGTATTTCAAGGCGAGCAGTCCATTGAGGAAGTTGCGGGTCCAGTGCTCGGGGTCGGAGATGATGATACCGGCAAAGGCGATAGAGCGGGGATGGAAGATATCTGCCAGGGGATTGTGGTTAGTGTTTGACATAGCTTATAATAATCCCTTTCATCTGAAAAAACGGAAATATGTTTCGAGCTTTACACCAGAAGTATAACACTCACGGTGTGAACGCTGCAATTTGGCGGATAGACCTCTCAGAGTTCCGTCGGTATTGCTTATGCCGAGAAAGCGTCTGATGATTAATATTGTCTAGTCTGCTTATTCAAAAATAGTGGTTCGTGGTTTGAGAAGGGCAAGCGCAAAGGTTTCCCTAATAAACTTCAGGCTTCCTGCAGAAGTAGATATTTTCTTTTTCCATCAGGCCGTATTTTTTTATTAGTGAATCACCCAGTTGTCTGCAATAACTATCCACCGTTACCTTCAGTCCTGCGGTTTCCAGCCGGTCTTTATAGTCCAGCCCGTACACCCTGACATGGTCGCGCTGGCCGAAAAACTTCTCCCGTTCTTCAGGAGTTGTGACGTTAGGGACTTCCAGAGTTTGTTGCCTGTTGATTGGAACTTGCAGGATAGCCCAGCCTCCCGGCTTTAGTACCCGGTAAATCTCCGTCATCGCCTTTTTATCCTCCGGCACGTGTTCAAGGACATGATAAACCAGCGCGCAGTCAAAGTAATTGTCCGGAAATTGCAAATTGGTTATATCCATTTTGAGCATGGCTACCGGCGATTCCAGGTCAATGCTCACGTAGTCCAGGTTTTTCATTCTCTTAAATTTGCGCTGTACGCTTTCCATGGGAGCGACTTCTAGCACCTTGAGATTGGCGGTAAAGAAATTTGTTCGGTTTCTGAGATAAAGCCAGAGAAGGCGGGTCCGTTCCAGCGAATCACACCTAGGGCATTGGGCGTTTGGTCTCAACCTGACGCCAAAAGGGAGGAACTTGCGGAAATGCCCGCCGCAGATCGGGCAGGTAAACCGCCTCCCACAATAAAGCGGCAAGCTCGCGTAACGTAAGTACTTTCTGGCTAGGCGATGATACCTCCGGGGGATTATCTTTCTGCCGGTCGAGTATATTATGTTTGTCATTCGTGATCTCTCAGTTTCTATCGTTCCCTATCATATCACTTTATCACTGTTCATTCCACGATCCGCACGATCTTTATCTAAGGGAAATATATATGGAATGGATCAGATGCCTTGTTGCAGCGATAGCTTAATGTTACAATTACACTGGAGAAAAAGTTCAATAATGCCTGCCGATGCCATCATCGTTAAAGGGGCCCGTGAGCATAATCTCAAGAACATAGACGTTACTATCCCCCGTGATAAACTGGTCGTGATTACCGGCGTCTCCGGTTCGGGGAAAAGCTCGCTCGCCTTTGATACCATCTACGCCGAGGGACAGCGCCGCTACGTAGAATCGCTTTCTGCTTATGCCCGCCAGTTCCTGGGCAGGATGGAGAAGCCCGATGTAGATTACATCGAGGGCTTGAGTCCGGCTATCTCCATTGACCAGAAGGGACCCAGCCGCAATCCGCGCTCCATTGTCGGCACCGTCACGGAAATCTACGATTATCTCAGGCTATTGTTCGCCCGGGTGGGACATCCGCATTGTCCTATCTGCGGGCGTGAAATTACCATGCAGACGGTGCAGCAGATTGTCGATGCGGTGCAGGGGCTGCCTAAAGACACCCGCATCATGATAATGGCGCCGCTGGTCAAGGGGCGCAAGGGCGAGTACCAGCAGATTTTTGAAGACCTGCGCAAACAGGGCTATGCCCGCGTGCGCGTTGACGGCAAAATATCTGACCTCTCCGATGAAATCAAGCCGGATAAGAACAAGAAGCACGATATTGAGGTAGTAGTCGACCGGCTGGTGGTGGGGCAGGGCGACAGCCAGACCCGCATCGCCGATTCCGTGGAGACAGCGTTAAAATTAGGCGCCGGCGTTGTGCTGGTTTACCTCGTCGATAGCAAGGAAGAGCGGCTCTTCTCCGAACGTTTTGCCTGCGTCTACGATGGCATCAGCCTGGGAGAAATCGAGCCGCGCACCTTCAGCTTCAATAGTCCGCACGGCGCCTGCCCGGAATGCACCGGGCTGGGCATCAAACTGGAAATCGACCCGGACATGGTGATTCCCAACAAAGAATTGACCATCGCCCAGGGTGCGATTCACCCCTGGCAATGGCAGACCTGGTACTACGACCAGATTGAATCGCTGGCGCGCCAATATGGATTTTCAATACATACGCCGATCAAAAATTTGACCGGAGAACAGTCTCATGTCCTGCTTTACGGCGAGGGTAAAGAGTCACACCGCTACCGCAGCCGCTTCGGGCAGGTGCGCCAGTATTCGGAAGGCTTTGAAGGTATTATTCCGCGCATGGAACGGCTCTACCACGACACCGAATCGGAGAACTCGCGAGCGTATATCGAGGGATACATGATGTCCCGTCCCTGCCCGGTCTGCAAGGGTAAACGACTAAAACCTGAGGCGCTCTCCGTGACCATCGGCGGGAAGAACATCATGGATGTCAGCGCCATGCCGGTAGTGCAGGAACTGGACTGGATCGACAAGATGGGGCACACCGTGTTCACCGAGCGGGAAAAAACCATCGCCTATCAGATTGACAAGGAAATCCGCGCGCGCCTGGGTTTTTTGAAGGATGTCGGACTGGAATATCTCAGCATCGACCGCTCCTCGGCGACCCTCAGCGGCGGCGAGACCCAGCGCATCCGCCTGGCGACGCAGATCGGCAGCGGACTAATGGGGGTGCTCTATGTCTGCGATGAGCCGACGGTCGGCCTGCACCCGGCGGACGACGCGCGCCTGATTACGACATTGAAGCGGCTGCGCGACCTCGGTAACACTCTCCTGATTGTGGAGCACGATGAAGCCATGATGCGTGCCGCCGACCAGATTATCGACATGGGGCCGGGCGCGGGAGAACACGGCGGCAGGGTCGTGGCGACGGGCACGCTGGAAGAGATTTTACATAATGATAAATCGCTCACCGGACAATACCTGAGCGGCAGGAAGCAGATTCCCTTTCCGCTGGAGCGCCGCCCCGGCAACGGGAAAGAAATTATCATCAAGGGCGCCCGACAGAACAACCTTAAAAACATCGATGTCACCATTCCTCTGGGTAAGTTCGTCTGCGTGACCGGCGTTTCCGGCAGTGGCAAGAGTACGCTCATCGATGATATTCTGAACAAGAAGCTGGCGCAGGTCTTCTACCATTCCCGGGAGACTCCCGGAGAATGCGACGAAATCATCGGTATCGGACATATCGATAAGGTCATCAATATCGACCAGTCGCCCATCGGGAGGACGCCCCGCAGCAACCCTGCCACCTATACCGGTATGTTCACGCCCATCCGCGAGCTTTTCGCCACGGTGCCGGAGGCGCGGGTGAGGGGCTACACGCCGGGCAGGTTCTCCTTTAACGTCAAAGGCGGGCGCTGCGAAGCCTGCCGCGGCGAGGGCTTCATCCAGATTGAAATGCAGTTTCTCCCGGATGTCACGGTGCCCTGCGAGGTTTGCCAGGGGAAGCGTTACAACCGCGAAGCACTGGAAATCCGCTTCAAGGGCATGAACATCGCGGAAGTACTGGATATGACTATCGAGCAGGCGCATGCCTTCTTTGAACATATTCCCAAGGTGAAGAACAAGCTGGAGACACTTGAGGACGTCGGGCTGGGTTATATCCACCTGGGGCAGCCGGCGCCGACTCTTTCCGGCGGTGAAGCGCAGCGGGTCAAGCTCGCTGCCGAACTGTCGCGGCGCTCCACGGGCAGAACGCTCTACATCCTGGACGAACCGACGACCGGTCTGTCTTTTGATGACGTGGCGGCGCTGCTCCGCGTGCTCCAGCGTCTGGTGGATGCCGGCAATACCGTGGTGGTTATCGAACACCATCTGGACGTGATGAAAAACGCCGACTATATTATCGACCTGGGTCCCGGCGCCGGCGACCGCGGCGGCTATGTGATTGCGACCGGCACACCTGAGGAAATCGTCCGGGCAAAGGATTCGGCAACGGGACAGTATTTGAGTCGCGTCCTGCCGGTAAACCCATAGTATTTCAATCTTAGAAGAGGTCTGATTGAATAAAACCGAAGCGCCCGCACCTGCCGCCAAGCCGCGTTTCTACGGGTACACTATCGTTGCGGTCATTACCTGGATAATGATTGTCGCGCAGGGCGTTTTCATGTCTTTCGGCGTTTTTTTCACTCCGATAATGCTAGATACCGGCTGGCAGCGGGCGGCTCTGTCCGGTCCGTATTCCGTCGGCTTTATCACCCTGGGCGTCATGGGCATCGTCATGGGACGCTTGGGCGATACGCTGGGGCCCCGCAAAGTAGTGACCGCCGGGATTGTTCTTTTCGGCGCGGGACACCTGCTGATGTCGCAAATCCATTCTATCTGGCAGATGTATCTGGTCTATCCCATCATCGGCACCGGCATGAGCACGACCGACGTAGTGTTGCTTTCCACGCTTGCCCGCTGGTTCAAGCGGAGACGCGGCATTATGAGCGGCATCGCCAAGGTCGGCACCGGGCTGGGTATGCTGATTATGCCTGTGGCGATAACCTGGATTAACGTCCGTTACGGCTGGCGCGCTACCTATATCGCGATGGGGACGCTGGTGCTGCTGGCGACCATTCCGGCATGCCAGTTCCTGCGCCGCGATCCGGTGGACATGAAACAGTTTCCCGATGGCGATAAGACAGCTGTCGAAGGTGCAGTTTCTTTCGATAATTCCGGGCTGACCGTCCGGGAGGCGTTAAGCAGCCGGCACCTCTGGGCGATAAGCGGTGCCTGGGCGACGGGTCTGTTCTGCATCCAGAGCATTATCGTGCACATTACGCCGCACGCCATCGATTCCGGCATCCCTGCAGTACGTGCCGCCAGTGTCATCGCAACGCTGGGCGCGGTGAGCATTCTGGGACGGCTGGTCATCGGCTATATCGGCGACCGCATCAGCAACGTGCGCGGACTGGCGGTCTGCTTCATTCTGTATGCCACGGCGCTGATCTGGCTGCAATTCGCCCACGAATTGTGGGCGTTGTATCCCTTTGCCGCCGTCTGGGGATTTGCGCAGGGAGGTATGATCACCTCGCTTTCGCCTGCTGTTGCCGAGCTTTTCGGGACGCGCACTCATGGAACGCTGCTGGGGATTGTGTTCATGGCGGGCACGGTGGGCGGTTCCATCGGGCCGCTGCTCGCCGGCTTCATTTTTGATGCCACCGGAAGCTACAGCCTTGATTTCATTATCATGCTGGTACTTTCGCTCATCGGGCTGATGTTGACCTTCACTCTCCGACCCGTCGCCGGGCGGAATGCGATAAAGTAG
>JAQTVW010000135.1 GCA_028706655.1 Dehalococcoidales bacterium
GTCTAATCTTTGACGGAATGAAAACATAATATATTTAATACTCAATAATCAAACCAGAAGTTCCAATAAATTCCCAATGAATAAAGGCACAAAACGGTTTGGATATTGAGGGGTTTTTTCTGGTTTCGGGTTTGGTCCGCCGATGAGGCGGATTGAATTTTTATATCTTTATTTTATCATAATATTCTTTGGTAAAAAAGCCCGGAAAAACGAACGGCTCACTCCGACGTAACGTCGGAGTGAGCCGTTGAAAAACAAGTATCTAAAATAAGTATTCCGCCATTGTAATGGCTGAATAACTTTTTGTGATTGCTCGACTACTAGTCTCGCAAACAAAAACTTAACTACACATTCCCCAACCACAAACCGGACAAGAATGACATTTTTCCTGATTCACTAATTCTGTATGACAACTCGGGCAAAATTTACTAGCATTACCATTTTGTCCATTTATTTGACTGGGTAAAACTTCTACTACATTAGGTTGATAATAAATAGAAAAACCCTCAGCTTTTTCATCTTTCTTAGCTAAAAATTCTTCTTTTCTTCCTTTCTTTTTATTCTTAATGGTTTTTTCTTCTTTTTTATTACCACCAGCTACTAAAACTTGATTCTGAAGGGATTTATCGCGATAAACTGTGACATCTTTACAGCCCAATTTATACGCCAAAAGGTAAACTTTCTTTACATCATCTGGCGTGGCGCTAGCTGGCAAGTTGTTAGTTTTAGAAATGGATGAATCAGTCCATTTTTGCATCGCCCCTAAAGCCTTAATATGATCTTCTACTTCTATATCCATAGAAGTAACAAGAATATTTTTTAATTTTTCCGGGATACGACCGACTTTTTTAACGCTCCCGTTATTATCAATTACTTTTCGTAAAATTTGGTCATCAAATAATTTATGTCTAAATAAAACTCTTTCAAAAACTGGATTTACATAATAAAAACTTCCAATGACAACATTTTTCTCAAAGACTAGGCTATAATTCGGTTCAATACCAGAAGAACAACCAGCAATCATAGAAATAGAACCCGTCGGAGCTAAAACAGTAGTGAAAGAATTTCTTAACCCATATTTTTTTACTTTTTCTATTATTGATTTCCAATCATAATGAGAATTCTTTTTATCTTTATATCCAGCAAAAGGTAATTTTCCTTCTGGATAAAAAGATTGGTCAAATAATGGAAACCTTCCTCTTTCTTGACTTAATTTTATAGAAACTACTTTAGAATAATAATTTAATGCTTCTAAAGATTTTTCCATAAATTTTATTCCTTCTTTACTATTATAAGGAAGTGATAATTCAAATAAAGTATCAGCTAAACCCATTACCCCTAATCCCATTTTTCTAGTTTTCAAACTCATCTCAGAAATTTCTGGCATAGGATATTTATTAATATCAATTACATTATCCATAAATCTTGTTGCTACTTCAATTGTTCTTCCATATTCTTCCCAATCAAAAACCATATGATTATGTTTATGATTAGGTTTTACAAAAC
Source organism: Dehalococcoidales bacterium (assembly GCA_028706655.1). Lineage (GTDB taxonomy): Bacteria > Chloroflexota > Dehalococcoidia > Dehalococcoidales > RBG-16-60-22 > JAQTQH01. The sequence continues at coordinate 1,507 of JAQTVW010000135.1, forward strand.
TCCACAAATTTAAACTTCCTAAATTACAGGACTCATAAGGATAAAGTAAAACTTCTCCGCAAGGATTAGTGCAAGTAATCGGACCTAATGCTTTCAAGAGTGGATTATATTCATTAATACGGTCATGAAAAATTACTCCTGGCTCAGCTGATTCCCAAGCTTGATAAGAGATAAGATTTAATAATGACTTCGGATCAATATGTTTTACTACTTGTTTACTACGCGGATTAACTAATGGGTATGGCTTATTTTCTTTTAAGCACTCCCAAAACTCGGGTAAAATTAATATAGAAATATTGAAATTTTTCAAGGCCTGATTGCCAATTTTACATTTAACAAAAGCTTCAACATCAGGATGATTACTATTAATAATACCCATATTAGCGCCTCTTCTAATGCCCCCTTGTTTAATTACATCAGTCATTCTGTCATATAAAGACATAAAACTAATAGGCCCAGAAGAATAACCACCGGTTGATTTTACAAAATCTCCTTCTGGCCTTAATTGAGAAAAATTATAACCCACCCCTCCACCAGATTTAAAAATTATAGAAGCGGATTTTAAAGTATCCATAATACCATCAATGGAATCTCCCACATCCAAAACAAAACAAGCAGAACCCATTCCAAAAACATTTCCAAAATTTGCCAAAGCTGGAGTGTTTGGCATAAATTTTCTGGAAGCCATTAAATTATAAAAGCTTCCTACTTCAACTGCATATTTATCAAAATATCCTTCTTTTAATTTTTCTAAAAATTTTTGCCAGGATATTTTTATTTTCTGTTCTTTATTAAATCGGTCATACAATCTTTTCATTCCTTCCAAATGATAACGATTTAAAACATAATCACCTATCTTATATTTACCATCAAATTTTTCTGCAGAAAATTCTTCATCACGATGAATTATTGATTTTCCTTTTCTTTGATAAACTGCTTCGTCATAAAAGAGTGATGGTAATGTTGTATGAACAGCCACACGAGTAAAAAGCTCTTTAGGTGATTCTATTATTTTTCCAAAATTATCTTTTCGCAAATAACGAGAAGTTAAAACCCTCAAAGCATTAACATCAAATTTTTTATCAACCTCATCAATATCTTCTTTATTTAAAATCTGAGCTTTCTCTTTTCTAATTTCTGCTCGTTTCTGACGATATAAAATATATGATTTTGCAATTTTATTTTCATCTTTATCCAATAAAACTTGTTCTACGGTGTCCTGAATTTCTTCAATAGTAGGAATATAAGTTTTTTGAATTTTTAATTTTCTACCTAAACGTTTTACCACTTCTTCTGCTAAAGATTTTGATAAAGCATAGTCAGTTTTTCCAGTTTCTTCTGCTGCTTTAAAAATAGCATTAGCTATTTTCTCAGTCGTAAAGGGCAAAATACGGCCATCTCTTTTTTTTACTTTATTAAA
>JAQTVW010000136.1 GCA_028706655.1 Dehalococcoidales bacterium
ATTAATTTACCGCACACTTCTTTTGTAATTATTGGTGGCGATCAAAAACAAATAGATAATTTTAAAAATATTCCTGACAATGTTTATTTTTTTAGAAGAAAGTCACAAAGAGAAATTCCATTTTATTTAAAAGCAGCGGATTTATTGGTTTTGCCGATGAATAAGGATCTATCTTATGGTGTGTATTCATCTCCGTTAAAATTATTTGAATATATGGCTTCAGGAACACCAATTTTGGCTTCTGATTTTGGCGCCATTAAAGAAGTTTTGAATGAGAAAAATTCATTTTTGTTTAATCCAGAAGATATTAATGATTTTATTGAAAAAATAAAATATATCAGCGATAATAACGAGAAAGCAATAAAGACAGGGAAAGAGTCATTAAAATTAGTAAAAGAATATACTTGGGAGAAAAGAGCGGAAAGAGTACTAGGTTTTCTATGAAAATTATGATTTTTAATATTAATAATTTAAATTTTTTTCTAGGAAGAATGAGATCCTGGTTCCGTTCGTTATTTTTTGATGTTTATTGTTTTTTGGCGAAATTATTTAGGCTTAAGATAAATGAGGGGAAAATTGTTGTGGGGCGTTTATATTTTGAAGTGACAAATATTTGTAATGCACGATGTCGGTTTTGTGTTTATTCCAAAAAAAATCCGGATAAATATGGGACTATGCCCTTTGAAATATTTAAAAAGGCTGCCGATGAATTTAATGGTATGGGTGGAGGGGGAATAAGTTTTACTCCAACTATAGGTGAGCCATTATTAGATCCAGGTTTAATTGATAAAGTAAAATATTCTTTATCGTTGCCGAATATAAAGAAAGTGTATTTTTATACTAACGGTATTCTTTTGGGAAAAGATGATAATTATAAAAAATTAATAGATTCGGGTATTACAGAGATAGAGATAAGCATCGCTGCTTTTGATAAGGAGATTCATAAAAAAATTCATCAAATTGATGTATATGAGCAGACATTGGATGGCATACATAAATTATTACAATATAATGATTCTCAAGGAAGAAAAACTAAGATAGGCATTAACTTTCGCTCCCCAGTTTTGCCTAGCGTTGTTTTGGGGGGTGAAGATTTTAAAAAATATATTAAACCGTTTTTAGGGAACGATGTTTCTTATTCTTTTTTAAGTACTTATGATAATTGGTGTGGTAATATTACTAATAAAGATTTATATGGCATTATGAAAATGAGAAGAATTGTTCATTTTCAGTATTTGCCTTGTGTTAGAATGTCTGATGCTATGGTGTTATTTGATGGCAGTATTAGATTGTGTGCTTGTCGCATAAAAGATAGCGAATTTGATGAATTAGTAATTGGAAATATTAAAAATCAATCTTTGAAAGAAATTATTTTTTCGTCAAAAGCTCAAGAATTGAGGAATTCCTTTGTTGATGGTAAGATCCCCGTTACTTGTAAAAATTGTAGTCTTTATGCCCCAAATAAAAATTAAATAAAAATATGTGCGGAATTTTAGGCGGAACATCATTAAAAATAAAGAATGAGAAAGAGATTTCTTTAATACTTGAGTCATTAAAACATCGTGGACCTGATGGAAGTGGGGTTTTTTGGGATAAAAAAAATCGTGTTTTTTTGGGGCATCAACGTTTATCTATTATTGATTTATCCGATAAGGCTAAACAGCCTATGCGGATAATAACCAATAACCCCACCTATGTTAAAACTTCGGGGGGCAGGCAAGAAACAATAACCAAAAATAAACAAGAGTGTGTTATAACTTTTAATGGAGAAATCTATAATTACAAAGAGATAAAAAAAGAATTAGAAGAAAAAGGGTATAAATTCAAAAGCGATTCTGATACGGAGGTGGTATTAAATAGTTATTTGGAGTGGGGGACAAAATGTGTGGAAAGGTTTCGGGGTATGTTTGCTTTTGGAATTTGGGATGAATCTAAAAAAAAGATGATTTTAATACGTGATCGTTTTGGGGTTAAACCTCTTTATTATTATTTTGGTGGAGATGATTTTATTTTTGCTTCAGAGTTAAAAGCCATTTGTCAATTTCCAAATTTTCATAAAGAAATTAATTTAGAAGTTTTACCTCTTTATTTCCATTTTGGATATATTCCAGACCCATATACTATATTTAAAAATGTTTTTAGGTTGGAAGCGGGTATGATTATGGAAATACCATTGCCTTTCAACAGTTTTAATTTTAAGAAAGAAAAATATTGGTCTCCCGAACATTATTTCAATAAAACGCCGATTAATGCGGATTTGTACGCTGATTCATGCAGACATAACGATGAAAAAATAATTAATGATTTAGAAAAGGTTTTGAAAGAATCATTTCAATATAGAATGGTGGCTGATGTTGATGTGGGCGTGTTTTTGAGTGGGGGCATAGATTCTTCTTTAGTGGCTGCTATTTTACAAAAAAACTCTTCTAAAAAAATTAAAACTTTTACTATTGGTTTTCAAGATGAAAAATATAATGAAGCGCCAACAGCCAGGGAAATTGCTGATTATTTGGGGACAGAACATCAGGAATATTACGTTTCAACTGAAGATTTAAAAAAAGCTTTTGATAATTATGCGAATATTTTTGATGAGCCATTTGGTGACAGCTCTGGTTTGCCAACTTATTTATTAGCTAAATTAGCGCGTCAAAATGTAAAAGTAGCTTTATCCGGAGACGGAGGAGATGAATTATTTTCTGGTTATAGCAAATATTATGCTATTGAGAAAATAATTAAATTGCCAATTTTTTTGAGGACTTTAATGAAAAAAATAATCAAAATTTTTGGTCCACAAAATATTACTAATTTATATAATATTTCTTGTAAAATTTTACCCTTACCGAGATATTCTAATTTAAGAGAAAAAATATCTAAACTTTATAATCTATTAGATGGAAGAGATTTAGCAGAAATGTTTGATTTAGC
>JAQTVW010000137.1 GCA_028706655.1 Dehalococcoidales bacterium
GGAGCACTGACGCGGCCAGTCAGATGCCCGTCTTTGGCTATCGTGAACTTGAAGGTAAAGATTTGCTGACTGGGTGAGGTGTAGGTAAACGTGATGGTCGTGCCATCGCTTTTCCAGTCACTAAAAGTGAATGTCTTTTTTTGTCCAAGCATGCGCATATCAAATGGCGTTTGAGGAGCACCTGATGAAACTATCGTTACATTAAGTTGCCCGCTATTAAGAGTCTGGAGTTTAAGATCAGCATCCCCTTCCCACCATTCCGCGCCCCCGGAGAGCAATGTCCAGTATTTCATGCCTTTCCCGGGTACGGCGGACACCCAGTGACTGGTTACCGTGACAGGTTTCTGTTTTTTAGCAACAACTGACGCGCCAGATTCTCCAAGTTTAGTGCCGGTTGCCTTTTCCCAGACCATCAGAATGACGACATAGGCACCTTCGGTATTTCCAATAGCTTTAAGGAACGGTGCAGCGGTGAGACTGAATTCATTCGATATTGATTGACCGTTTAAGTACCACCCCACTTTGTATTTATCACTAGATACAGGGATCGGCTGACTATTGACGTTGGCATAAAGCAAAAGGGAAGGAAAATCCAGATCGACAATCGCCTGCGCCGGGAAGATGCTGATTTTCGAGGGCGCGACACTCGTTGCTGTTTTTGATGCGGGAACGGAGTCAGTTGAGGATGCCGATACAGACGCGGAGACAGATTTGTCTTGATCCAAATCGCCAAGCATGGAGCATCCGGACATAAACAGCATTACTGCTATTAAGAGAACGAAAGAGACGGGCACAGTTTGCTTCATTGTCCATCCTCGCATAATCAAATCATTAAAATTGTATACTGAGATAAATGTAACCCGCTGCGGCAGGTTTGTCAATGTCGTCTGATCACCTCTAAACTAGCGGTAAGGAATTAATGCAATCTTTATTTATGTGGAGTTCTACCTCTTTCCATCTTGACCACTGTCCAGCTTGCTGATACACTTAAAGTCAGTAAACTTGGCTTCTAAAATATAGCTATGAAAATCGTTACTGCTGAGGAAATGCGTCGCATCGAGCAGGAGTGCGGCAAGCTGGGCGTACCTGCCGCTGTCCTCATGGAGAACGCCGGCAAAGCGGTGGCGGAAGAGGTGCGCCAGACCCTCAAATACATCGCCAAACAGCACATCCTGTTCCTCATCGGGCCGGGCAACAACGGCGGCGATGGACTGGTTGCGGCGCGGCATTTGCATGACTGGGGCGCCGAAGTCAGCCTGTGGCTCGCCGCGCCGCGTAAAAATGACGCCAACCTGGAGCAGGTGAAAAAGCGCGGCATCGCCATTATCGAGGCGGCGCAGGACAAAAAACTAGCCGAGTTTGACAAGCTGCTGACCTCTGCCCATTGTGTCGTGGACGCCCTTTTCGGCACGGGCAAAGTGCGACCTTTCGCGGGCGAGGTCAAAGCGGCGCTGGAGAAGGTCAATCTCGCTCATAGCAAAGAAGAAGGGTTGCAGGTCACCGCCATCGATTTGCCCTCGGGGCTGGACGCCGATACCGGCGCCATCGACCCCGCGGCGCCGATTGCGGATAACACCGTCACGTTGGGCTTCCCCAAGCCGGGACTCTTTCTCTTCCCCGGCGCGGAATCCGTGGGCAGGCTGACTATCGCGGATATCGGCATCGGGGCGCGGATGGCGGAAGCGATTACCACCGAACTCATCACCCGCGACATCGCAAAAAGCCTGTTGCCGCCGCGACCGCTGGGCGCAAACAAGGGCAGCTTCGGGAAAGTGCTGGCGGTGGCGGGCTCCCGTAACTACACCGGGGCGGCTTATCTCGCGTGTTCCGGTGCGATGCGCGCCGGCGCGGGACTGGTAACGCTGGCGATAATGGAGAGTCTACAGCCGATATTAGCCGCCAGATTAACTGAAACAACCTATCTGCCGCTGCCGGACGGAATGGGCGCTGCTGCCGCGGAAATTATCGGCGGGCAGATTGACGATTATAGTGTATTGCTGTTAGGCTGCGGACTGGGGCAAAGCGCAGATACGGCGAAGTTCGTCAAAGCTGTGTTGAAACTGAAGTCACTACCGGCAATGGTCATCGATGCCGACGGATTGAATATATTAGCGGCGACCCGCAACTGGTGGACGAAACTGCCGGACGATGCTATTCTCACTCCTCACCCCGGCGAGATGTCCCGGCTGTGCGGGAAGTCTATCGAAGAAATCCAATCGGACCGCATCGGTGCAGTGCAGGAAGCGGCACGGGACTGGGGCAAGATTGTCGTGCTCAAGGGCGCGTACACCATCATCGCCGCGCCGGACGGCAGGCTGAGAATCAGCCCGTTTGCCAATCCGGGACTGGCATCGGCGGGCACGGGCGATGTCCTCTGCGGGGCAATCGCCGGGCTGCGGGCACAGGGACTGAACGCCTTAGATGCCGCCGCGCTGGGCGTTTACCTGCACGGACTGGCGGGAGAAAATGTCCGGCAAACTCTCGGCGATGCCGGGATGCTCGCTTCCGACCTGCTGCCGGCGCTGCCGGTCGCCATCAAACAACTGAAAAGCGCTTCCCGCGAGAAGGGGGCAATATGTTACTAGCCATCGATATTGGCAACACCAACGTTAAAGTGGGCATCTTTCACGATGAAAAGCTGAAAGCGACCTGGAGCATGGAGACGGATATCCACCGCATGCCTGACGAATATGCCGCCACCCTGCTTAACCTGCTGCACATGGAGGACATGGAACTGCGCGATATTACCGCCGTCGTGATGTGCAGCGTTGTGCCGCCCTTGACCGCCACCTTTACCGAGCTCGCCCAGCGTTACCTCAAGGTGAGTCCGCTGGTGGTGGGGGCGGGAGTCAAGACAGGGATG
>JAQTVW010000138.1 GCA_028706655.1 Dehalococcoidales bacterium
GGCAGTCGTGCGGTAATTTTCCATTTTGACCGCTTTTTCTTCATCAATTTCGCCGCCGAGAATATCCCAGGGGGATTCCAGGAAGACGGGACCGGGCTGACCTTCGGTCGCCTGGCGGAAAGCCATGCCGAAATACTCGGGGATGCGCCTGGTCTCATAGCAGGCGCGGCGCCACTTGGTAATGCCTTCTTCCAGCGCCATTGAGTCCATGTCCTGCAGAGAGCCGATGTCATACTCGGACAGGGGGTGTTTCCCGCCGAAGAAGACCATCGGGCTGCGGCAGCCGTAAGCGTTCCAGATGCCGGTGGTGGCATTGGTCACGCCGGGTCCGGCGGTCGCCATCGCTACCGTGGGTTTGCCTGTAGCGCGCGCCCAGCCGTCAGCGGCAAAGGCAGCGTTCATCTCATGCCGGGTATCGATTATCTTGATGCCCGCATCGAGGCACGCCTGGCTGATGGGGTCGATATGACCTCCGCACAGTTCGAAGACGTACTTGACGCCTTCCTTCTTGAAAATGTTTACCGCGAGTTGTCCGCCATGTATCTTACCCATGATTTACCCTCCACATTTTCGATTTACTATCATAATACAGCGCGTTTTTACGCTTAGAACTGCTGTATATTATCGCCAACGATACGCCCTACCCACATCTCGCGGAAGAGCTGCCGGAGCTGCTCCTCTTTGCACTCGCAGGGGCAGGACATCAGGTTGACATCTTTGCTTGCCAGGTTCACCAGATTATCGAAATTAGCCTGGAACTGCTCGTCGGTGACGCCGGCGTCCTTCAGGTTGAGCGGCTCGCCGATTTCCCTGGCGAGGTCGCGTACTTTCTGGATGAGCTTCTGGATGCGTTTGGCGTCGTTTTTCTCCTCAAGTCCGAGGAATTTTGCCATGGTATCCAGGCGTTGCACCGGATTGGGCGCATTGGGAATCGCCGGGTGGGAGACGACATACTGCAGCGAATAGGGCAGGGCGAGACCGATGGAGCGCCCGTGGGGCATTTTGAATGCGGCGCCCATGGCATGCCCGAGCGCGTGCGCGAAGGAAGTGTTGCCGTTACCGAATCCCAGACCGGCAATCGTTGCGGCGTTCTGCATCTTTTCCCGGGCGACGATATCGTTGCCGTCCTTGCATGCTTTGGCGAGGTAATCGAAAGCAATTTTGGCGGACTGCAAACACAGTCCGTCGGTAAAATCAGTCTGCTGTCGGGAGACATAGCCATCGAAGGCATGTCCCAGCACATCGAGTCCGGTGCTTGCCGTCAGGGCTTTGGGCATGCCCACCGTCAATGACGGGTCGAGCAGGGCGACATCGGGGACAATCTCATGGTTGGCGAAGGCTATCTTGCGGTTCTTGCTGGTAAGGATGATTGCCCAGGTGACCTCGGAACCGGTGCCGCTGGTCGTGGGTACGGCGACAAAGCGGGCTTTCTTGCGCAGGTTCAGAACAGTCTTGGGGACGATGGAGATTTCTCCCATGGCTAAATCGGGGCGCTCATAGAAAACCCAGGCTGCTTTGGCTACATCCAGCGCGGAACCGCCGCCGAAGCCGATGATTAACTGCGGGTTCAATTCGAGCAGGGCTTTGCTGGCGGTGATGGTGACCTCCAGCGATGGCTCCGGCTCGGCGCCGTCCCAGATGTCCACCTGGTAGCCGGCGGCTTTCACGATATCAACGAGTGGGGCGGCGTACTTCGCCATGACTTTATCGGTAATGATAACGGCTTTGGTGCCTTTGCCTTCAATCTCGCGGGACAGTCTTTTCAGCATGCCCTGACCGAAGAGCACCTTGGGACTAACAAAATAAGCCATTTGCCGCTCCTTTCGTACCGATACGCTGTCAGACGACTTTATCGTACCGGGCGTGACGGTTCAATTTATTTGTTATACTCAGGAACTCAAATGCCGGACGAAGGATTCAATAAGGTAATACATAGCGGTCGCTCCGCCGTCCTGCACGCCGATGCTCTTTTCCTGGAACCACTTGGCTCTGCCGAACTTCGCCTTCATGCCGGCGGTGGCTTTCATGCCCGCTTCGGCGGCTTTGACCATTGCCGCGAGGGCGGATTTGGCATCGCCTCCCGCCATCTCTTTCTTGAAGGCTTCCACAGCAGGGACGAGGGCATCCAGTACAGTCTTATCGCCGACTTCCGCTTTGCCGCGCTTTTTGATGCTTTCGATAGCGCCGTCGCCGAGGGCAGCCAGGTCTTTGATTTCAATCTGTTTTTTGCCGAAGGCGGCTTTGCCGGCGCCCATGAAAGCATTGGCGAGGACGGTGCCGAAGGTAGATGGGCTGACCTTGTTGATATTCAATCCGCAGTTCATCAGCAGCTTGCCGATCTCATCTTCTTTCTGGGATTCCAGGTATTCCAGCATCGCCTTGCTGGCAAGCTCGATGGTGACGCCCAGGTCGCCGTCGCCGAGGAGAGAGTCCAACTGGCGCAGCTCTTCGGCGCGACCCTTCAGGTCGGTGGCGGCTTCTTTTAATATAGTGGTAAACCGGGCAACGTCAATAATATCGCTCACGGCTTCCTCCACTGGAGCAGGAACGGCGAGAAAGCGGGGGCATCGAGGAGTTTCTTGAACTCGTCATTGAGGCGCAAGAGGGAGATGGAAGCGCCCGCCATTTCCATGGAGGTAGCGTATTCGCCGATGAAGGCGCGGTAGACTTTGATGCGGTAGTCTTTGAGAATATCGTAGGCTTTATTATAGAGGATATACAGCTCTTCGGGCGGTGTCGCGCCCAGTCCGTTGACCAGCACGGCGACTTCATCGCCGGCTTTGTAAGGCAGGTCTTTGATGATCTTCTCCGTCATGATGGTGGCGACTTCGTCCGCCGTCTTCATTTTGGAGCGCTCGATGCC
>JAQTVW010000060.1 GCA_028706655.1 Dehalococcoidales bacterium
TGGCAACATTGCCCGGTCTGCTCCGCTGGATTCCGGAGAGACGCTGAACTACCGTGATATCGAGATACTCAGGCTGCTGGCGACCGGCATGAGCAACAAAGATATCGCGGACAAGCTTGGGCTTACCCTCCGCACCATCAAGAATTACATGGTTTCCCTGTTCGGAAAAATGCATGTCTCCAGCCGCACCGAGGCGGTCATCACCGCTTTGAAATCAGGGGTAATTTCCTTCGATGAAGTTGAGTAGGGTATTATCTTCGCATCCCCTGACACGCGCAAAACTACTCCGCAACATCCATCTCTGGATTATCCTTCTGTTGACCGCATCGATTATCATCTTTTACTACAACTGGCAGAATTGGTTCCCCGATTTCTGGTATTACTTCGTGTTTGTGGAATACATCCATAGCGCCATCGGGCTTATCGTCATCGCCGTCCCGTTCGTTTATGCAACTATCGCTTTTCACTGGCGCGGCGCGGCAATCATCGGGCTTATTTCCGTACCGGCTCTGATACCCCTGCTGCTGCGGTACTACGCACCGACATCTAATAAATTCCCCCTCAACATTACTTTCCTGGCGCTTCCCGCGGTAGTTATCGTGCTGGTCGCCTTTGAAAGAAACTGGCGCAGGACGGAAAAACAAATCGCCCGGGAGCGGGAAAAGGAACGGCAGATTTACATGGCGCAGCTGATTGCCGCCCAGGAAGCCGAAAGAAGACGCCTCTCGCTGGAGCTCCACGACGACGCGATACAACGCCTGATAGCCCTGGCGAATTATGCCGATAACTCCGCGATGGACTTAAACCAGAAACCCCCGGAGGCGGTGAAACAGGACTTTCTCTGGATTAGAGATAATACCGCCGACCTGACCGAAGATTTGCGCCGCATGAGCATGGACCTGAGACCGAGCATACTTGATAACTTCGGGCTGATTCCCGCCTTGCGGTGGCTGGTCGGCCGCCTGCACCGGGAGACTGAGATTACCGCCAAAGTGAAAATCGAGGGTGAAATAAGGACATTGTCGCCCAAAGTTGAGGACGCCATCTTCCGCATCGTCCAGGAAGCTTTGACCAACGCAAAAAAACATGCCAACTGCAATACGGTACTGGTGTCTCTAGAATTCAATCAGGATTCCCTGCAAATCACCATGGAAGACAACGGCAAGGGCTTTGTTAAGCCGGAGGGATTCCCTATGGCGTCCGAAGGGAAGCTGGGGCTGATCGGCATGGAACAGAGAGCCCGATCAATTGACGCTGCACTGGATATCCAGTCCCATCCCGGTAAAGGCACCATGATCACGCTTTCAATCGGGCGTCAAAGCCTTCCCATTTAAATGACTAAAGTACACCGGGTCAATAGTGTGTCTCAAGTACCAAAGCTTCTTGTTACGCAGGAAACCTGAAATAATATAATTGTATAATATTCCCTGTATTGATTAGTGGATAATAAGAAGGAGGAGATATGGACTATAAATTAATCAAAGGCAAAATAGAGGATGGTCTGGGTTGGGTGATTCTCAACCGTCCGGACAACATGAATGCGCTGAACACACCCATCGGCGAAGAGCTTTTAGCCATGCTGGATGAATACGAGCGCGATGAAGCGGTGCGGGTCATCATCCTGACCGGCGCCGGTAAAGCGTTCTGCGCGGGCGATGATATCAGAGAACCTTTCCAGGACCCGCTGCCGGTTCCCGTGCGCCAGTACCTCGAAGGTCCGGGCAGATGGCCCCGCGTCACCAGGAAAATCAAGGGCATCATGAAGCCGGTCATCGCGATGGTCAACGGGCACGCTCACGGCGCCGGGTTCGACCTTTCTCTTTCCTGCGATATCCGCTTCGCCGCCGAAGAAGCCACTTTCTGCTATGCCTACATTCTGAGAGGCTTTGCTTCCGGCACCGCCTTTTTACCGCGTTACATCGGCATCGGTAAAGCCGCCGAATTTCTCTTCACCGCCAAGCGCATCAGCGCAAAGGAAGCCGAATCGCTGGGGCTGGTCAACCGCGTTGTCCCCGCTGCCGAGCTTGAAAAAGCGACAACCGAGTTTGCCAAACAACTGGCGCAGGGCGCCACCCGCGCGATGGGACTGGTGAAGCGAGCCTTGAACCAGGGCTGGAACGCCGACTTTGAAAGAGCTCTTGAATTCCAGGCGCTTGCCGCTACTGCCGCCAACGAAACCGAGGATGCCAAAGAAGGCAAACTGGCTTTTATTGAAAAGAGACCGCCGCGATTCAAGGGCAAGTAAAATCTGCTGGACGACAACCAATTTAGACCCTTCGCCGGCGCTCGCCACCCCACTTTATGTCAATACCGGGCGCCCGCGAGGGGTTTCTTGTAATTTGAGACCACAGGCTTCATTAAGGTTGTTCGTGAAGAAGCGTTGAAGACGGTTAGAGTTTGTATGGTGAATCCTTTGGTGGACCTGAGGGGGTTCGAACCCCTTACCTTCTGACTGCCAGTCAGACGCTCTCCCAACTGAGCTACAGGCCCGTATTGCACATTCAATTTATCACAAAGAAGGGTTCTTCCGCAACCTGATTTCAGGCAGCCCCCCACCGATTGCTTCCGCAAGAAAAATAGGCTACAATTTCAATAAACGTGCTTGCAAGAAAGGATAATGTGTATGCGCAATAAGTTTATCTTCGTTTTAATTGGTGGACTGCTGACGGCAACTTTACTCTTCGGGGCTTCCTGCCAAGGCAAGGCTCCCCAGACAACAACGTCAAAACCTGCCGCTCCGGCGACTTCTACCGCTTTGAAAACCTATTCCAAGCCGCCGGTTATGAGCATTGATACGTCCAAGACGTATACCGCCACCATAGAGACAGCCAAGGGCAACATCGTGCTGGAGCTTTTCGCCAAAGACGCGCCGCTGACCGTGAACAACTTCGTCTTCCTGGCACGGGACGGGTATTACAACGGCTCCATGTTCCACCGCGTCATTCCTGACTTCATGGCACAGGGAGGCGCGGTTCCCGGCACCGGTTTTGCGGAACTTTCTTACGCTTTTGCCGACGAGTTCTCGCAGCGCAAACATCTCACCGGAACATTATCAATGGCAAATGCCGGACCCAACACGAACCGCTGCCAGTTCTTCATCACCTACGCACCGCAGCCACACCTGGACGGCAAACACTCGGTGTTCGGGCAGCTTACCCAGGGCATGGATGTCCTGAAAAGACTGACGCCGGGCAGCCTGGGCGACTCGGGGTTTATCGGCGACCGCATCATCAAGGTCACTATTGAAGAGAAGTAAAAACTACAGGCGGATGCCGAACAGCTGGAGCAGCTCGCGGACACCCCAGTAACCGAAGTAGACGATAGACATACCTTTGATGGTCTTGCCGATAAAGCAGATGATGAAGTATTTTCTGATGCCGAAGCGGAGCGCTCCCGCCGCCAGGGCGGCCGGATAAAAAAACGGATTGATGACGGCAGCCAGGACGAACAGAGTCAGCGAGCCTCTCTTCTCCATAAGCAAGAGCAGCTTTTCGTAATAACGGGCGACCAGACCTTTCGTATTCCTGCCAAACGCGCGCAAGCCGCCGTATCCCGTGACGTAAATGATGAGGGCGCCTATCGTCTCGCCGAGTCCGGCCGCTAGTCCCACGAGCCACGTGTGCGGCATGACGCCCCCGAGGGCGAAGACCACCGCCAGCATGGGTACCGGCACGATAATCGTCGCGCCGCCCAGGATACTGATGAGAAAAGCGCCTACGTATCCGTAGGCGCTTAGTTCACGCAACCACTCGCTGTAGTAGACCACGGCAAACGCCATGACGACGGTCAGGACCGCACCGACGATGCCGACAATATAGACTGTGCGCGACGGGCTATTCTTTTTAGTTTCTTGTTCCATCTGGGCGGAATCTGCCTTTCACCCGGCGGGCGATAAGACGATTACGTTCCTCTCTTTAGATTACCTCGCTCTTTATCTATTATATCCCAGATTACCGGTTTTATGAATTAGACTGGCGCCGCCTGCCCGTTTTGGCCGCCGGTTCTTTATTACTGAATGTCAGTTTTCCGTTGCTGATACCCACTTTTACCGTATCGCCTTCCTTAAGCTCGCCGCTTAAAATCTGGCTGGACAGCGGATTCTCCACATACCGCTCGATGACCCGGCGCAGTGGCCGCGCACCGTAGATGGGGTTGTACCCTTCCTTCGCCAGCCATGACTTGGCATCATCGGTCAGTTCCAGACCTACTTTACGCTCGCTGAGCCGCTTCTGCAAGTCTTTCACCATCAAATCGACTATCTTGCGCAGTTGTTCCTCAGCCAGTTCATGAAAGACCAGGATGTCATCGAGGCGGTTGAGAAACTCGGGGCGGAAAAGTTTGCGGACTTCGGACATCACCTTTTCTTTCATATCCTCGTAGCTCTTGCTGCTTGCTTTCGCGCCTTCTTTAGGAGTCGCGAAGCCGAGCGCCGCTTCTTTCCGAATCAATTCAACACCGGCGTTGCTGGTCATGATGACTACCGTATTCTTAAAGTCGACGGTGTGCCCGTGACCATCGGTCATGCGACCGTCGTCCAGCACCTGGAGCAAAGCGTTGAAGACCTCGGGGTGCGCCTTCTCGATTTCGTCCAGCAGGACGACGCGGTAAGGACGCCGCCGCACTGCCTCGGTAAGCTGCCCGCCCTCCTCAAAACCGACATAGCCGGGCGGCGCGCCGATAAGCCGCGATACGGTGTGCTTTTCCTGGTATTCCGACATGTCCAGACGCACCATGGCGTTCTCATCATCGAAGAGGAACCACGCCAGCGTACGCGCCAGTTCGGTCTTGCCGACGCCGGTCGGTCCCAGGAACAGAAAACTGCCGATAGGCCGCCGCGGGTCTTTCAGTCCGGCGCGGCTGCGGCGGATAGCCTCGGAAATGGCGGTGACCGCTTCTTCCTGGTCGATCAGCCTTTCGTGCAGGCGGTCTTCCATGTGGACTAATTTTTGCGCCTCGCCTTCCAGCATCTGCGAAACGGGAATGCCCGTCCAGTTGGAAATAAGCCGGGCGATATGCTCATCGCCGACTTCCTCGGCGAGCTTCTCTTTCTTGAGCCATTCGCTCTTGGCTTTGTTATACTGGTCTTCCAGCTTGAGCCGTTCCGATTTCAGCATAGTTGCCTGTTCGTATTCCCCGCGCTGGGAAGCCGCGTCTTCTTCGTTGGTCATCTGCTTGAGTTTTTGCTCCAGTTCCTTGACCTCGGGCGGAGCGCTCTCGGAATCGATACGCAGCTTGGATGCCGCCTCATCAATCAGGTCGATTGCCTTGTCCGGCAAATGCCGGTCAGAGATGTAGCGCTGGCTGAGCTTTACCGCCGATTCGAGGGCTTCATCGCTGATTTTAATCTTGTGGTGCGCTTCGTAGCGGGGACGCAAACCACGCAGTATCTGGATAGTCTGTTCTACGGTAGGTTCGTTGAGGAAGACCGGCTGGAAACGCCGCTCCAGCGCCTTGTCCTTCTCGATGAATTTGCGGTATTCGTCCAGAGTGGTCGCGCCCACACATTGCAGTTCCCCGTGCGCCAGCGCCGGTTTGAGCATGTTGCTGGCATCAATAGCGCCCTCGGCGGCGCCCGCGCCGACGACGGTATGGATTTCATCAATGAATAAAACGACCTCACCCTGCGATTGCCGCACTTCGTCCATGACCGCCTTGAGCCGTTCCTCAAACTCGCCGCGGAACTTGCTGCCGGCAACCAGCGCGCCCATATCCAGCGCAATGACCCGCCGGTTCTTCAATGAATTCGGCACATCGTCGGCGGCGATTTTCTGGGCGAGACCTTCGGCGACCGCTGTCTTGCCTACGCCGGCTTCACCGACGACTACCGGGTTATTCTTGGTGCGCCGGGTGAGTATCTGCATGACGCGCTTGATTTCTTCTTCCCGCCCGATGACCGGGTCGAGCTTGCCTTGCCGCGCCAGCTCGGTGAGGTCGCGTCCGTATTTTTCCAGAGAGCGGTACTTGCTTTCCGCACGGCTGTCCGTAACGCGGTGCCCGCCGCGCAGTTTTTGCAGCGCCTTGTAGACCTTTTCCTGGTCGATGCCGACGCTGCGCAGGATGCGGGTGGCTTCGCCCTTCTCTTCGCCGACGATGGCAATCAGGATATGCTCGGTGCTGATGAACTCATCCTTGAGCCGTCCCGCTTCTTCTTCGGCACGCTTGAGCAACTGGGCGACGCGCGGTGTGGCATAAATCTGCCCTGCTTCATACGAAACCTTGGGCATCCGGTCCAGCACCGCTTCAACCTGGTTGCGGATAGTCTCCGGGTTGACCTTGAGCTCCTTGAGAATATCGCCGACCAGTCCCTGCTGCTGCATGACCAGTGCCAGCAGAATATGTTCGATATCCCACTGGTTGTGATGGTATTGCTGTACCAATTCCTGAGACGCCGCCATCGCCTGCTGCGCCTGTTCGGTAAATTTTTCCTGTTTCATTGACCGCTCTCCTCTCTCAATCTCTTGACTTCTTGCCGTGCCTGCTCCAATTCGGTCTGCAACTGGCTGATATTCTCCAGCATCCGCAAAATGACCTCGACACCCGCCAGATTGACTCCCATGTCTTCAGTAAATGATTTCACCCGGCGCAGCATCGTGATGTCATGTTCAGAATACAGGCGGATATTGCCCCGCGAGCGGTACGGCTCTATTATGCCAATCTTCTCGTAATACCTTAACGTATGCGTCTGCATGCTGAGCATGCGTGCCGCCACGCTGATAACGTAGCACGGTTCCTTCTCTTTCCTTTCATCTTCCATGCTTATCACCTCTCTATTGCGGGTGCAGCTCCCGGAGCTTGCGGAAGAGTTCCTTCTCCTTTTCGGAGAGCTTCTCCGGAAGCACTGCATTCACCCTGGCGAACATATCGCCGCGGGCGGAATCGTTCAAATGAGGCATACCCTGACCGGAAAGACGGAAGACCCGCCCGTTCTGGGTTTCCGGCGGGATTTTCAGCGATAGTTTGCCCTTAAGCGTGGGCACCTGCACTTCGCCGCCAAGTACCGCGACAGTCAGCGGCACCGGCACATCAGCGCGTATTTCATCGCCGTTACGTTCAAATATCTGGTGCGGCTGCACGGTAATCACAAGGTATAGGTCGCCGGCGGTACCACCATGATAACCCGGCTGCCCTTTGCCGGCAATACGCACACGGGAGCCGTTATCCACGCCGGGCGGGATAGTCACTTCCAGACGCTTCAGTCTGGCTACGACGCCCGCGCCCCGGCACACCGAGCAGCGCACGTTCTGGATGCGACCCGTGCCGCCGCAGGTAGCGCAGGCTTCTTCCGACTGGAGGCTCAGGGTGCGCCGGGTGCCGGCATAAGCCTCTTCCAGCGTCACTTCGATAGGCGATTCTATATCCTGCCCGCGGCGGGGTACAGTACGGGCACGCCGCCCGAAACCTCCGGCGCCCGTCCCGCGCAGCAAATCTTCAAATATACTGCCCATATCGCCGTACTGGTAGTTTGCTCCACCCTGTTCGCTGAAATCGGCAAAGTCCCACTGCACATTTCCCGGCTGCTGCCCTGCCTGGGCGAACTGGTCGGCATATTGCCACTTATCGCCGAACTGGTCGTACTTCTTGCGTTTGTCGGCGTCCGAGAGAACTTCGTAGGCTTCGTTTATTTCTTTGAACTTAGCCTCTGCAGTCTTGTCGTTAGGATTGACGTCGGGATGATATTTGCGCGCCAGCCGGCGGTAAGCCTGCTTGATTTCCGGGGCACCGGCATCACGCTTCACACCTAGTGTATTATAATAGTCTTTGCCTGGCATATTTACCTCTTAATCGCTACATAATAATTTTAAAGTCCTTTTCCAATAATTGTCAATACCCTATAAAGTAACTTAATAAATATTTATTAAGTTACCTCTGGCTATCTTTGCGAGGAGCAGAGCGACGAAGCAATCTCTTACCTCGCTACAGAATTGTTCGCTCGCAGTGACAACATGGTTTGGCATATGCATTTAAGCGTGCTACACTATGATAGCTATGAAAGCAGTTATTCTGGTCGGCGGCGAGGGCACGCGGCTGCGCCCGCTCACCTGCAACATTCCCAAAGCGGTTGTCCCGGTGCTGAACCGCCCGTTCCTGGAACACCTGCTGCGCTATCTCAAGCGCCACGGCATTACCGATGTCATCCTGGCGATGGGCTATCAGCCCGCCCCTATCCAGAAATGCCTCGGCGACGGCGCTCAACTGGGCGTCCGCCTCACCTATTCGGTGGAAGATTCGCCGCTGGGCACCGCCGGGGCGGTCAAACTTGCCGCTTCTCTGATTGACGATACCTTCCTGGTCTTTAACGGCGACGTGCTGACGGACATCGACCTGACCGGCATGATGCAGCGGCACCGGGAAATCAAGCCAAAAATGAGCATCGCCCTGACGCCGGTGGATAATCCCACGGCTTATGGCGTGGTGGAAACGGACGCCCACGGCATGGTGCGCCGCTTCGTGGAAAAGCCGCCGCCGGACAAGGTGACGACCAACATGATTAACGCCGGCATCTACATCCTCGAACCGGAAGTAATGGAGATGATTCCCCCGGCGACCCGCTTCATGTTCGAGCACAACGTCTTCCCGCAACTTCTTGAAAAAGGCGCGCCGGTGCTGGCTTATCCTTCACAGGCTTACTGGGTTGACATCGGCACGCCGCAGAAGTATTTGCAGGCGCATGACGACCTCCTGCGTGAGACTGGTACACCGATTAATATTGAAGGCGGGAGTACAATCGACACGAAGGCGCAATTGACCGGTCCTCTGCTGATTGGAGATGGTTGTACTATTGCCGCCGGCGTTTCCATCAAGGGACCTGCAGTGCTGGGCGCCCGGTGCGTCATCGGTAAGGGCGCCACAATTGAAGGTTCCGTGCTTTGGGACGGAGTTCAAATCGGGGAAGGCGTATCCGTTCATCAGAGCATTATCGGCTCGTGCAGTCGGGTATGTGGACAGGTTGAAGGCAGCGTCCTCGGTGATAATGTTACCGTGCTGAAAGGCCTGCCGCCGGGCAGCCGCGTTTGGCCGGATGGCAAAGTAGAAGCTGGCGTTCCGCTTAAATAGCCTCAGCCGTTACTCTTAAAATACGGGCACTGCGGGTCGGCGCCAAGATAGTCTTCCACACCGTCAGCCCGCGCATACGCCAACGCAACCGCACGGCAGCCGCGGCAGACCGACCAGTATCGGCAGTCGCCGCATTTATCATGGTAGCTGCTGCGCTCGCGCAGCGCCCACAGCACCGGCGATTCCGCCCAGAGCTGACGAAAAGAGTCGGTCTTGATATTGCCGATGGTCAAATCCATGCGGCGGCAGGGCATGATGCCCCCGTCTGCAGCGATGGTAATGCCAAAGACCCCTGCCGCGCACCCCCCTACCGGGAAGTCCGCCTGAGGTATCTTTCCTGCGATTCCACTGACGGTATAAAGCGGATCGAGAGAGCTCAATGCTACTTTGCCTCTAACTTTATGTAGTCTCCCGTAAAGTGCGGCGAGTTCTTCAGGAGTCAGCATCGCTTCGCCGAGTTCTTTGCCGCGCCCGCAGCTGACCAGCCGGGAAAAAGTGACCATATTCACGCCCATTTCTCCGGCGAGGTCAACCACTCCCTCTACTTCGTCAATATTAAGGCGGGAGAGCGTCATGTTGACGCTGGTGGAGACATCGTTTGCGACCAGATTAGCGATGCCGCGTAAGGCTTTTTGAAAAGAACCATCACCGCGGATACGGTCGTGGACGTACTTCATCCCTTCCAGGCTAACCTGAACGTCACTAACCTGCTCTTTTTTCAAGCGTTGGGCTATTTCGGGGGTAATGAGTGTGCCGTTGCTCATCAAGGCGGTGGCGAAGCCCCTTTCCCGGGCGGTTTCCAGGATAGCGAAAAGGTCATCTCTGAAAAACGGCTCACCGCCGGTAAAATGAAAGCTGGGCGACATTTCCATTGCGTATTCTGTCACCCAGCTATCGGTTGCTTTTTTGATATTTTCTATCGCCTGCGTGACTTCTTCAAGACTCATCTCCGGAACTTTGCGTGTCTGGTAGCAATGCCGGCAATGCAGATTGCATCGCTCCGTCAAATGCATCTGGATGAAGAAATCATAAGGTGTACCCAGCATGGGTTTCTATCTTACCGCCGGACCGGCGGTTTATTTTCCCTTTCAGCTCTTTCAGGCAAGACATGCCCGGGCGATGGTACTGCTCTTCTCCAGCGCTGCTTTAAACTCGCGGAAGAAGCTCGCCTCCCTTGCTTTCAAGGACATATCCATAATCTGATACCTCCTCTTTATATTTTTGCGCCACTGATTTATTTATATTACGCATTAAGAAACTAGTCAATAGGGGCAGGCGAAGCCAGCAATAAATAATTGACTTCACCTCATTAGCCTGATAGAATGTGTGTCTGTAAAGATTGGCACTCAAGTCCAATCTTCTAATCCAATAACCATCAAATTACCTGTGCCTGAGAAAGGTATTTAATATCGGGAGGATTCAGCAGCATGAAGAAATTAATTAATGACCCGTTTAAAGTTGTTGACGAGACCCTGTCCGGTATCATCAAAGCATACCCCTACCACCTGCGCGCCGCCAAAGATAATCCCCGCGCGCTGGTGCGGGCGGATGCGCCGATTAAAGGAAAGGTCGCCACCTGCACCGGCGGCGGCTCCGGGCATATCCCGGTCTTCCTGGGGTATGTCGGACCGGGACTGCTGGACGGCGTTTCCGTAGGCAACGTTTTCTCTTCGCCGGGCGCTGCCGATATGCTCGCCGCCACTAAAGAAGTCAACGGCGGTAAAGGCGTGCTCTACCTCTTCGGCAACTACCAGGGCGATATTATGAACTTTGAAATGGCGGCGGAAATGGCGGAGATGGAAAAAATCCCCGTCCAGATGTGCATCGCCAAGGATGACGTCGCCTCGGCGCCCCGCTCGGAAAAAGACCGCCGGCGCGGCGTTGCCGGCATTTTCTTCGCCTACAAAATTGCGGGCGCCAAAGCCGATACCAAAGCCAGCCTGGAAGAGGTTAAAAAGACCGTCGACGAGGTCATCGATAATACCTGCACCCTCGGCGTGGCGCTGTCCTCCTGCACAATACCCGCAGCGGGCAAGCCCACATTCACCGTCGCCGAAGACGAAATGGAAATCGGCATGGGCATTCACGGCGAACCCGGCATCGAGCGCTCCAAAATGAAGACGGCGGACGAAGTCGCCACCATCATGACGGAGAAGATCATCAAAGACCTGCCTTACAAAGCCGGCGATGAAGTCGCCGTGCTGGTCAACGGACTGGGCGCGA
>JAQTVW010000061.1 GCA_028706655.1 Dehalococcoidales bacterium
ATAAGCGCCGGACAGTGCCTATCGATTCTGTAACATTGCAGGATGACGACGACCCCGCCGATACCACCGAGAAAAATGTCGAATTTGAACAGGTTACTCAGGCGATGAAACAACTTACCGCTGAGCAGAGAGAGGTTATCAGTCTCCGTTTCTTTGGAGGGCTCACTTCAAAAGAAGTCGGTGTCATTTTAAACAAAGGTGATGGCGCAGTGCGTGAGATGCAGCGAGCGGCAATGGAAAAGTTGCGCGGAATCATGGGAGTGGAGTGTTGATGGCCAACGATTTTGACCGGATACTCGATGAATGCGTAGACCGCATTAACCACGGGGATAGTCTGGAAGACTGCCTGTCCGCTTATCCGGCGCACGCCGAAAGACTGAAACCTCTGCTCCGGTCTATGTGTGGAGTACAACAGGCTTTTACCTTTGTTCCCTCGGCTGATGCCAAGAGAGTAGCCAGGCAAAAGTTTCAGGATGCTCTGGGGAAACAGCAAAAGGCATCATCAAATCCAATTTTCGGTTTGATTTCCCGTCCGATTGTCTGGGCGGCCGCGGTATTAATTGTTGTTGTAGTGGCTGGAATATCGGTGATGCGCCCCGGGATGAATCCGCCTTCGCTGGTATCCAATCCGGAAGGCAATTTTATTTTCCTTGTCAGCGACGAGCCTAATGCTATCGGCGACTTCGAAAATCTGAACGTCACGATTTCCCGGGTCGGTCTGCAAGATGCACAAGACACAGACAACTGGATAGAGTTTACTCCCGAAACAAATACCGTTGACCTGACCCAGCTGCAGGGAGCGAATTCCCAGGAAATCTGGCGAGGTGATGTCCCGGCAGGACAATATCTGCAATTATTCATATCAGTAAGTGAAGTTAGAGGCAAGCTGAAATCAACCGGACAAACGATAGAAGTTAAACTGCCGAGCAATAAATTGCAGATATCAGAACAATTTGAGGTTGCCCCTGATTCAATCACGAGGTTCACTTTTGATATTACCGTGATTCAGACCGGCAACGGCAAATACATCATCAAGCCTCAAATCGGCGAAAGCGGAGCTCAGCAAGAGCAATCGATCGAGTCAAAACCCGGCGAAATCAAAGACAAAAAGAAGTAGTACTCATTAACCCTGTCCTTCGTGCCACAGTACTTAATTACCCCCTGACGTTTTCCTTGTCCGTTCGTTATTATATTTAGACAGCGAATCGACAAGGGAGGCAAATTGTGAGAATCCTCATTTCCCCAGTCGCACTAATTGTAATACTTTCTCTTCTCTTTACCGGTTGTT
Source organism: Dehalococcoidales bacterium (assembly GCA_028706655.1). Taxonomy (GTDB): domain Bacteria; phylum Chloroflexota; class Dehalococcoidia; order Dehalococcoidales; family RBG-16-60-22; genus JAQTQH01. The sequence continues at coordinate 1,289 of JAQTVW010000061.1, forward strand.
CATCCTCTAATACCTCTGAAGAACTGCCCGTCCCATCAGTGGTGCTTTCCCCAAGTATGGCTGACAGCGCTAATTACCGTGTCCTGGTCAGCGATGAAAAAAATGCTATTGATGACTTCAAAAATCTCTTCGTTACTGTGACCAAAATCGGCATTCAAACGGCTGCCGATTCGGAAAACTGGACTCAGATTACCCCTGCCATCACCACCTTCGATTTGAAACTTCTTATCGGAGAGAACGCCACTCCGTTGTGGTCAGGTAATGTTACCCGGGGCAAGTATGAAAAGGTGTTTATTTATATCAGCGAGGTGAGCGGCGTTTTAGCCTCTGCCACCGATAACAAATCCGTGACGGTCAGACTGCCGGGCGGTAAACTGCAAATCTCCAAACCATTCACAATTTCGGAAAATACGACGACGAATTTTGTCTTTGATATTACTGTGATAAAAACCGGCTCCGATAAATACATCCTCAAACCGGAGGTAGAAATGAGCGGCGCCGATCAGAAAATCAAGGAAGTAAAGGCAGGAGCAGAGCGCCAGGACAAGGCGAAGTCAGGGATACTTCTTCGCATCGATGGTAAAGCGGAGCCGGCGGCTGAAGTAACTTTACTGGCAACCAGCGGCAAGAAGTCTCCCCTTGCCGGAGCAACCATAAGTATGGATGGTACGAATATCGGGACGACCGGGGCCGACGGCAAATTAAAAATAATCCTGCCGGATGAGCCGGGCGAAGTGAAGATAAGCGCGGTGTCCGGTAATATCACCGGGGAACTGGAATTGGAACTGAGGGCAATCAAATCAAAAACAAAGTCCGGATAGGCGAAACTCCTTAATCCGGTTTTTGCGTTATTTAATTAGGCAGAGTAAGTGATGACAAGGGAAGATTTTGTGAAGTCCTACATCATAGAAGTTTTATACGCTTCGGCCATTGAAATGGCAAACGATGAAGGTGCCGCCTGCATTAAAGCCAGGCTCAGGTCACAATTCATGAACATGTCCAATGCGGAATTATGGGAATTGGCACAAATGACATCTTTTCCCCCGAAACGACCGGTTGAGATGGTTTACCTGAATTACATACAGTCCAGAGATAAGCTAAAAGGGTCAGCAGAGGAAGATTCCCTCAATATAATCTGCAAGAAAAGGCTTGAGAACAGCTAATTTAATAAAAGGAGGAGTTTAACTTATGCAAGCATATTGTGTGAAGTGCCGTACCAAGAGGGAAATGAAGAATGCCAGGACGATAACCATGAAGAACGGACGGCCGGCAACCCAGGGCGTTTGTCCGGTATGCGGCATAAAAATGTTTAGAATCGGCAAAGGTTAACCATTAGCGTTTGCGGGAATAAATATTTTGGAGGTATAGAATGCCAAAAATAGGCTCTCTGTGGATGGGGATACTGTGCATATTGGTCGGTATCCTCGTATTGGTTTTCCCCGAACTTCTGCGCTGGTCATTAGGAATCTTTCTGATAATAGTCGGTGTTCTAATGCTTTTACGAAGATGAGGTCGACATCTTTCCCTCAAGTAATATCTCAATCTTCCCCACTCATATACGTGTAAAATTTATGAAATTTCGAATAGGAGAGAAACATGACCAAAAGAAAAATACCGTTCATGATAATTAGTATTGCCCTGGTTGTTCTAATGCTATTTGTCGGATGCACCCCTTCGTCACCTTCACCTACTACATCTAAGCCGACGACGCCTACCACGACGACCCCCGCGCCTGTCGTAACAGCTACCCCTACACCAACCCCGGTACCTGCGGCAAAACCAACCCCCACTCCGGTGCCGGTGACCCCCGTACCACAACCGACACCTGTTCCCACTCCCAAACCTGCTTCAGTATCTCTATCACCTGTTGAAGCTACTAACCCGGTGAAAACTCAACATACTCTCACCGCGGTTGTCAAAGAAGCAGGCGGTACCCCATCAGCAGGGGCTGAGGTTCAATGGATACTGAACCGCTTCCCCGCTGCGGTTGGTGATATCGTCGAAGGCAGCTCCCTGAATAAAATTGATAATTTGTATGCAGTATCGAAAACTGATGCTGATGGTAAAGCAACATTAACCATCACCTCAACCAGAGAAGGTGATACTGATATCACTGCTTTCGTGCCCGGTATCACTGACAAGAGCAAGCACAAAGTTTTTGCGGTCAAACACTGGGTTGACATGATGGTTGACTGGCCGCAAAATGCCGTCAATAAAGTCGGTACCGAGCACACATTCTCTGTAAAAGTTTACAAAGCTACCACCGGGACGGCATTGGAAGGGGTTAAAGTCAACTGGACTATCACAGATGACGACCCGAACCTGAAATTCAAAGGATCCGCCGAAACACTGAATACGGTTACTTCTGCTACGGACGCAGGCGGCATTACCGCTGTCACAATACAGCAGGTTGCACCGACAGCGGGTGATAATACCATCCGCATCGATGTTTTAAGCGCCAGCGGCGCTGTCCTGTTCAGTCAGAATGTGACCAAGAAATGGCTCGCACCTTCGCTGAACATACTTAAGGAAGGTCCCGCCAGCGTCGAGTTAGACTTGCCCGTTGACTATACAATCACCGTAAGGAATGACGGAGGGGAGACTGCTACCGGCGTCAAGGTTACCGATACTCTGCCGGAAGGTCTCACTTTTGTAAGTTCAACGCCTAACGGAGTTGTCAGCGGAAGCACTGTTACCTGGACTGTCGGAGACCTGGCGCCTAATGCCAGCAGCAAGATAACCGCCAGATTCACTGCTGTCAAAGTAGGCACCTGGACCAACGCGGTTAAGGTAACCAGTAATGAGGGAGTGAGTGCCGAAGCCACCGCTCCGCTACAGGTAACCGCCCAGGCAATTCTCCAGATAACCAAGGTCGGACCTGCGACCATTACCAGCGGACAAAACGCCGAATACACCATCACGGTTAAGAACGCAGGTAAAATCGCATCTACCGCTACGGTTATTACTGATACGATTCCCACCGGCTTCATGTATGTCAGTTCTAACCCGACGGCTTCAGTATCCGGCAGTACCGCAACCTGGAACATCGGCACTCTGGATGCCGGCGCTACAAAGACCTACAATATCACTTGCACGGCGGCTACGGTAGGCAATTGGACAAACAATGCTGAAGTCGCAGCAATAGACACAGCCAAAGCCACTGCATCCTTCACTACCACCGTTGTTGCACCCAAGGTACCTAATGTATCAGTTACCAAGTCCGGTCCGCCCACGGTATATCTTGGCAAGACGGGACAGTTTACTATAACTGTTAAGAACACGGGCGAAACAGTTCTTACCGCAGTTAAAGTAACCGATACACTGCCGGCGAACATGACCTATGCTTCATCTACTCCTGCTGGTGCTGTTACCGGTCAGACAGTCGCCTATACCTTTACCACTCTGGCGATTGGTGCGACAGAAACAATTGTCATCCAGTGCAACGCTACTGGTGTCGGTACTTTTGAGAACTCGGTAACTGTGACGAGTGCTGAGGGTGTAAGTGCTACAGCTAAAGCAGCCGGAGAAGTGACCGCAGAAGCTGGTGTAACCATGCAGCTCACCGATACTGTGGATCCAGTTGCAGTTGGAAGCCAGACTTCATACCAGGCGACGGTCACCAACCAGGGTGTTGTTGACATTCATGACCTCAAGATACAATTCCAGTTGCCTTCACAGGTCAGTTTCGTGTCAGCAACCGGTCCTGTAAGCTACACTGCAGCCGGTCAGACGATAACCTTTACTTCTGTCGCCTCACTAAACGCCGGACAAACGATTGTCTTCAACGTAACAGTACAGGCGAATAGTGCTGGCAATGTCGTTTGCGCAGTAACGAGATCTTACGCAGAGTTTACTACACCCGTAACATCTCAGGAAGGTACAACCATCTACGCTCCGTAGTACCAATCTCGGTTAAGTGGTAAGAAGGGGGTCGGGAGAATTCTCGACCCCCTTTTCTATTGGTGCTCCATCGGGAATGGTTACTGGAGGACGATGGCAATCTGATGGGGCGTTAGCAACTGCCCATTCACCAGTTTTACTATCTTCATATCCGCTTTCTTGCAGCTTCATTGGCTTTGGTTATATAATTCTAAATAGGTGACAGGTTGAAAGTCGCCTTTTTTCTTGTGGTTGAGGTGGTATATGGATTCCCCGAAGGCGGAAGCTAAAGCAAAGGGACGCATCGAAATCGACCGGGAGCGCTGCAAGGGCTGCGAGCTCTGTGTTTCAGTTTGCCCGAACGGCTCGATTTGCATTTCGGCGAAGCTGAACGCCACCGGCTATCTGCCTGCGGAATTTAAGGACACCGGCTCCTGTACCGGCTGCGCCACCTGCGCACTGGTCTGCCCGGAGGTCGCCATCGAGGTCTACCGTGCCTAAAACATTAATGAACGGCAACAGCGCTATCGCCGAAGCAGCAATCCGCGCCGGTTGCCAGTGTTATTTTGGCTATCCCATTACCCCGCAGAATGAGCTTTCCGAATACCTGGCGCTTAACCTGAGCCGCCGCAAAGGCTGTTCCTTTGTTCAGGCGGAAAGTGAGGTCGCCGCAATTAACATGGTCTACGGCGCCAGCGCCGCCGGCGTGCGGGTCATGACATCATCTTCCAGTCCGGGCATCAGCCTGAAGCAAGAAGGTATCTCCTATCTCGCCGCCAACGAACTGCCCTGTGTTATTGTCAATATGTCGCGGGGGGGACCTGGGCTAGGGAGCATTTCCGCGGCGCAGTCTGATTACTTCCAGGCGACACGCGGCGGCGGTCATGGCGACTACCGTACCATCGTATTAGCCCCGTCTTCCGTGCAGGAGCTTGCCGATTACACTCACCGCGCTTTCGACCTCGCCGATAAATATTTAGTTCCTGTTATGATTCTGGGTGATGGCATGCTGGGACAAATGATGGAGCCAGTCGAATTTCATCACGAGGCTCCCGAGGTGCTGCCCGTACGCAGCCGTTCGCTGCGGGGTGCGAAAGACCGCCCCAGCCGTATTTTCAAGACCTTTACTTCCAAACCTTCCGAGATGGAGGAGTTAAACTGGAGCCTGTTCCGCCGCTACCAGCTTATTGCCAAAGACGAGACCACCAGCGAAAATTTCATGACCGATGATGCGCAGCTTATTGTAGTTGCCTTCGGTATTGCCGCCCGGATTGCGAAAGGCGCAATTAAAAACGTCCGTGCCGAAGGTCTGAAAGTCGGTCTGCTCAAGCCGATTACTCTCTGGCCTTATCCCTCCGAGGCGGTGCAGGAAGTCGCCAAGCACACCAAGCACTTCCTCGTCTTCGAAATGAATATGGGACAAATGATTGATGATGTGAAGCTGGCGCTGGAAGGCAAAGGCAGTGTATCTTTCTACGGGCGTCCCGGCGGAGTGATTCCCACTCCCAGCGAGATTGCCCGCGTTATCTCGCGGATATATTACCAGGAAGGTCTGGGACAGTCATGAAGAAGATTTATTCCCGCCCGAAGTCGTTAAAACCGGCGGTCTTTCACTACTGCCCGGGCTGCGGACATTCCATCGTGCACCGGCTTATTGCCGAGGTCATCGACGAGCTGGGCATACAGGATAAAGTTGTCGGTATCCCGCCGCCGGGCTGCTCGGTATTTGCCTACCACTATTTCGATGTCGATATGCTGGAATCAGCCCACGGGCGCGGTGCGGCAGTCGCCACCGGCATGAAGCGGGCGAACCCCGAAGCGATTGTCTTTACCTACCAGGGCGACGGCGACCTTGCCGCCATCGGCACGGCGGAAACGATTCATGCCGCCAACCGCGGCGAGCGCATCACCGCGATATTTATCAACAACGCCGTTTACGGGATGACCGGCGGACAGATGGCGCCGACGACGCTGCTGGAGCAGAAGACGACGACCACGCCTTACGGCCGCGATTTAAAAATGGAAGGCTACCCCATCCGCATGAGTGAAATCATTGCCCTGACCAAAGGTGCAGTTTACGTCGAGCGCACTGCGGTCAACTCGCCGGCGAATATCCGCAAGACCAAGAAGGCGATTCGCAAAGCCTTCCAATCGCAGATAGATGGGCTCGGTTATGCTCTCGTGGAAGTGCTCTCACCGTGTCCCACCAACTGGAAAATGACACCCAAAGAATCCTGGCAGTGGATTGATGATGTCATGAGCAAGGAATTTCCGCTGGGACTGATTAAAGACGAAACAGGAAGTAAAAATGCTGGTTAAGGCTGTTTTTGCCGGGTTCGGCGGTCAGGGTGTCCTTTCCATGGGGCTCAACCTGACACAGGCTGCCATGACGGAAGGCAAGCACGTGACCTATTTGCCATCGTATGGGGCGGAGGTGCGGGGCGGCACCGCCAACTGCACCGTCGTTGTCTCTGACGAGGAGATTGCCTCGCCGGTAGCTTCGTCACCGGAACTGGTCGTGGTGATGAATGCGCCTTCGCTGGTGAGATTCCAAAACCAGGTTGACGCCGGCGGTATGTTATTCGTGAATTCATCGCTGATTGATATTGAAATCATGCGGCGGGACATCGAAGTAGTCAACGTTCCCGCCAATGCTATCGCGGAAAAAATGGGCAGCCCGCGTTCTGCCAACATGGTCATGCTGGGCGCCTTCACCAAAAAGAGCCGGATCGTATCGATGGCAAGCATCGTGGACGGTCTCAAGACGGCATTAAAAGGTAAAACGAAGCTGGTCGCCGTTAATGAAGAAGCATTGATGGCAGGCTATAACCTCTTCTAATACGGAGCAGGTAAGATGAGCGTAAAACAAATTTCCGTCAGCCTGGACAATACTCCGGGCAAATTTCTCGCTATCAGCGAGCTGCTGGGTGTGGAAGGCATCAACATCCGCGCTATCTCGGTTGCCGATACCTCCGATATCAGCACGGTGCGTTTTGTTACGGACAATCCGGACAAGACTATAAACGTTCTGAAAAGCCACGGCTATGCGGTCAAGGAAACCGAGGTCATTGCCGTGGAAGTGCCGGACCATCCGGGCGGATTGCAGGCGGTGCTGAAGCCGCTCAAAGCTGCCAGCATCAACGTGCTTTATCTGTATCCCTATCTGGGTCGCGGTGAAAGCGGTCAGCCTATTGTGATTATCGGCTTGGACCGTACCGGCGACGGGGTTGAAGTGCTCAAGAAGAACTGGGTGCACACCTTCGGCAAAGAAATCTACACTTTATAATCAGACAATTGTAAAAGCTAGGGAGGGGGGATGAAAATCCCCCCTCTTTTATTTTTCTATTTCTTCTTGCGCTCGATGAGCTCTACCATTACTCCAAAGAGGTCCCGGGGATGGAAGCTCGCTGTCTTGCCGATGGGCAGGTCGGCGCGGCCGATCATCCGGATATTATGAGCCTGCATATCCTTGATGGCTTCTTCCAGATTATCCACGTCAAAGGCTATCATCGCCAGGCCCTCGCCGCGCTTCTCCAGCGATTTGGAAGCGGGGCCGTCTGCGGTCAGCGGCGCAACGACTTCTACATTGTTCGCGGCTGCCATTAACGTGCGGGTATCCGTCTCCTTAGTCGTACTCGGCGCATCGAATTTAAACCCGAACAGTTCCGTAAAGAGTTTGCCGGCTTTGTCAATGTCCTTAACCATGATGGCAACGTGACTGAGTCTCTTGACCTTCATTAATAACCTCCAATAATTTAGATTCGTTGCTCTGCATTATACTGGAAAGCCGGTCTAAAACCAAGTACCGCGGTTGCGAATGGCGGCATCACGTGACATAATTAGCTGACGAATATTGAGGAGGTTACCTGATGCCCAGCTATACTTTCGACCATGTTCACCTGTACAGCCCCGACCCACAGCAGACGGCGGAATTCTACGAAAAGAAGCTCGGCGCGAAGCGGATAGGCGTCACTGAAATTGTCCCCGGTCGATTTATTACAAAGCTTGACCTTCACGGCGTAACCCTGCTGATTTCCAAATCCAAAGAAAACATGCCGGCGGGTCTGGTGCACTTTGGCATCAAGACGGATAAACTGGAAAAGTCCATCGCCGAATTAAAAACCGGCGGCGTGAAATTTACCCAGGAAGCTACTCAGATTAACCCTTCATTGAAAATCTCCTTCCTGCAGGCGCCGGATAATGTTGCTATCGAGTTACAGGAAGGTGGAGTCTAAGTCCGTTTCTTTTTCGTCCCGGATTGCCACTCCTGCGCTTTGCCCAGCAACTCGCGGGCATTCTCCCGTGCAGTCTCCGTAAAACGGACGCCGGACAGCATGGCGGCAATTTCCTTGAGGCGTGCTTCCCCATCGAGAGCCTCGATGCGGCTCAGCGTTCGGTTTCCCGCCGTCTCCTTGTGTACTGTGAAGTGAGCATCAGCGAAGACGGCTATCTGGGGCAGGTGCGTCACGCAGATAACCTGGCGGTTGCGCGCCAGCTTCCACAGTTTTTTGCCCAGCACTTCGCCGCTGCGTCCGCCTACGCCGATATCAATCTCATCGAAAATTAATACGGGAGTGTTATCCGCTTCGGAAAGGGCGCTTTTCAGCGCCAGCATAAAACGGGAGATTTCGCCGGTGGAGGCGATTTTCGCCAGAGGTTTGAGGGGCTCGCCGGGATTGGTGGCAGCGAGGAACTCTACATTGTCCACGCCGTACTTGCTAAATTTGCAACATTTGCCATCGGCAAGAGGGATGCCTTCCGGCGAATCTTCTTGAGCAATCGCAACGGCAAACTTGACCTGAGCCATCCCCAGTTCCTTTAATTCCTTTTCTACTTCGGCGGTCAGCTTCTCAGCCGCAGCAGAGCGTTTCTGAGATAGTCCGGCGGCGATGACGCCCATCTCTCGTTTGAGACTGTCACAAAGCGCTTCCAGTTGGCTTCGCCTTTCCGTAGAGTGGACGAGTCCCGCCAGTTCCCGTTCTGCCTGTTGCTGGTACTCCAGCACCGCCGGGATGGTCTGCCCGTATTTGCGCAGCAGGCTGAGGATAAGCTCCCGCCTCGCTTCAATCTCTTCGAGCCGGGCGGGGTCGTACGCCAGTTTTTCCGAGTAGGCGTGAAGGTCGCGGGCGATATCCGCCAGTCCGCGTGCGGTGTTCTCCAGAAATTCAAGTGAAGGTTTTAATGACGTGTCCATCTCGACATAATGGCTGATAGCGTGTATCGCTCTATTAAGCCGTTCCAGCGCCGAGGACGAGTCCGCCGCGCTCTCTTCCCCGTAGATTGCCTGATAGGCTTCATAAGCGGCGCTCTTGAGCTTCTCGCACGAAGCGAGGATATTGCGCTCTTTCTCCAGTTCGGCGTCTTCTCCCTCGGTCAGCTTTGCTTTCTTGATTTCGTCAATCTGGAAACGCAGGAACTCCTCGCGGCGGGCGCGGTCACGTTCCGCTTCGATAATCGACTTGAGTTCGTGTTCCGTTTGAGCCAGCGCCGCGGCTTTGACGGCGAAGTTGTGACGCAGTTCCAGAGAATGGGCGTAAGCATCGAGGAAGTCCAGATGATAATCTTTATTCAGCAGTGATAGGTGCTCGCTCTGTCCGTGAATATCGATAAAGAAGCGCCCAAGTTGCCCCATCAGCGCGCGCGGTACTGCCTGCCGGTTGACCCGCAATGCGGAACGTCCCTTGCGGCGGAACTCGGCGCTGAGCAGCAGGGTTTCTTCATCACCGGCGAGGCCTTTTTCCGCCAGCAGGTCTTGGAGGTCGGATATACGCCTGGGCGGCAGCGCAAAGACTCCTTCAAGGCAGGCAGCGGCAGCGCCGTGGCGGATAGATTCCTCATCGAGTTTGCCGGAGAGCAGGGCGGCAATCGCATCCACGACCAGCGATTTGCCGGCACCGGTCTCGCCGGTAATCACGTTCAAGCCGGGACCGGGACTCCAGTCAATCTCCTCGATAATGCCGAAGTCTTTGACCTTTAAATCGAGCAGCAAATAAATCCTCTAAGATTGCTTCGCCAGGTGACTGTATTTTTTACAGAACTCTCGGTACCACTGCAACTGCTCCTGT
>JAQTVW010000062.1 GCA_028706655.1 Dehalococcoidales bacterium
CTTTATCTGGCTGGGATGACCTTCAGTGGTTGGTTTATAACCGGGCAGGTTCGCCCGGCTGGGATAGTGGAACTCCGCCGTCTCAACGAAGACATCCTGCGGAATATCGATAAGCACCGGTCCGGGTCGACCCGTCTTGGCGATGTAAAACGCCTCTTTAATCGTCTCTGCCAACGAAGACGCTTCCCTGACCAGATAATTGTGCTTGGTTATCGGTAAAGTAATGCCGGTGATATCGATTTCCTGAAAGGCATCTTTGCCGATATCGGCGCGCGGCACCTGTCCCGTGAAAGCCACCATCGGCACGGAGTCCATATAAGCGTTGGCGATGCCGGTGACCAGGTTGGTGGCGCCGGGACCGGAGGTCGCCATGCAAACGCCGACTTTATCCGTAACGCGGGCATAACCATCGGCAGCATGGGCAGCGCCCTGCTCGTGGCGTACCAGCATAAACTGAAGTGCCGGATATTTGGCTATCGTATCATACAGACCGATAACCTTCCCGCCGGGAAAGCCGAAGATAACGTCCACTCCCTCCTGTATGAGGGATTCACACACAATCTGGGCGCCATTCAATTTCATAAGCAGACCCCCCTAATTGCCAAACACAGCGCCGGTGCTCGCCGAACTTACCCGCTCGGCATAACGCCTGAGGTAACCGGTCTTGACCCTGGGCTCGAATTCGGGCAACTTCGCCAGCCGGCTCTTGATTTCCCGGTCGGTGAGTTCCACATTCAACTTGTAATTGGGAATATCGATACTTATTATGTCACCTTCCTGCACGGCGGCAATCGGTCCGCCGCTGGCAGCTTCCGGTGATACATGCCCGATGGCGGCGCCGCGTGTCGCACCGGAAAAACGACCGTCAGTAATGAGGGCGACTTCTTTATCCAGTCCCGCCCCTGCCAGGATGGAAGTAGGCGTTAGCATCTCGCGCATACCCGGACCGCCCTTCGGACCCTCGTAGCGGATAACCAGTACATCGCCCGGCTTGATTTGCTTGTTCATCAGCGCTTTAGTCACTGCTTCTTCAGAATCGAAGACTCGCGCCGGTCCCTTGTGCACCAGCATTTCCGGAGCGACCGCCGCTTTCTTGACGACTGCCCCTTCCGGTGCCAGGTTGCCGAACAGGATAGCCAGCCCGCCCGTCGCTGAATGTGCTTTGGCGACCGGATGAATGACCGCTTCGTTCAAAATCCGCTTGCCTTCAATATTTTCGCCGACGGTCTTTCCGGTCACTGTCTTTAACTTCAATTTGAGCAGCTTCTTCACTTCCGCCATGACCGCCGGAATACCGCCGGCCAGGTCTAAATCTTCAATATGATATTCTCCGCTCGGGCGCAGTTTGGTGAGATACGGCGATTTCTTGCTGATTTCATTTATCATTTCGAGCGGGAAATCAATCCCCGCCTCGCTGGCGATAGCTTTCAAATGCAGCACCGAGTTCGTACTGCCGCCCAGTGCCATGTCCACCACGAACGCATTATAGATAGAATCAAAGGTGATAATATCACGCGGGCAGGTCTTTTCGGCGAGCAACCTGACTGCTCTACGACCTGCTTCCCTCGCCAGCACTTGCCTCCGGTTGTCCACCGCCGGAATCGTGCCGTTGCCCGGCAGACCCATGCCGATAGCTTCGGTCAGGCAGTTCATGGTATTGGCGGTAAACATGCCGGCGCAGCTTCCGCAGCCGGGGCATGCCTGTTCTTCCAGCCCGGCGAGTTGCTCTTCGGTTATCTTTCCGCTGGCGAATTTACCCACGCCCTCAAATACAGTGTTCAAATCGATTTTGGTTTCTTCATTACCCATGCGACCCGCCAACATGGGGCCGCCGCTGACGAAGATTGCAGGCAGGTTCAGCCTTACCGCCGCCATCATCATGCCGGGGATAATCTTATCGCAGTTGGGGATGAAGACCAGCGCATCGAAAGCATGCGCTTCCACAACAGATTCAACCGAATCGGCAATCAGTTCGCGGCTGGGCAGGCTATATTTCATGCCGGCATGGTTCATCGCGATACCATCGCAGATAGCGATGGTATTCACTTCAAAAGGAACACCGCCAGCTTCGCGCACGCCTGTTTTTGCTGCATCGGCGATACCGCGTAGACCAATATGACCGGGAACAATCTCGCTGTAGCTGTTGATGATGCCGATGAACGGTTTCGCCATGTCAGGACGGCTGCAACCGACGGCATGCAGCAGCGAACGGTGGGGCGCTCGTTCCACTCCCTTTTTCACAGCATCGCTTTTCATCTCAGTCCCTCGTCTAAAAAAATAACCGCCCTCAATTAGGGACGGAAAGTGTGCCTGGGTTTTGGATGCAGACTGTATCTAAATGTAACACAGCCCCTAGCTGAATGTCAAACACGGTCAGGCACAAAATACTAGCAGACCTGCTCCATACCGGCAATCTTATCCAGCCGCCGCTGATGTCTGCCGCCTTCGTATTTCGTTGTCAGGAACGTCTCCACCATCTCGGCAAATGGCGCTTTCTGCTCCGCTCCGAGGCAGATAATTTGGGCATCGTTATGCTCGCGGGCGCGGCGCGCGGTAAAGACATCACAGCAGGCAGCCGCCCGGATGCCTTTCACTTTATTGGCGGCGATACTCATCCCGATACCTGTGCCGCAGATAAGGATGCCGTGCTCGTAGTCGCCTTTGACAATTGCCTCCGCCACAGCTTTAGCATAATCCGGGAAATCCACCGACTCCGCAGTATAGCCCCCGAAATCATGATAGCTGTATCCCGAAGCTTCAAGCTGATTGATAATCTTCTTCTTTAATTCCAGTCCGCGATGGTCGCTGCCCAGTGCAATACGCATATTCGCCTCCGGTTTCATTATACGCCTAGATTACACAGCATTGCCAAATGATTGCAAAGCTTCCTGGATTTCTGCCCAGGGGATGCGCCCCTGCCGCAAGAGTCGCGGCGGTTCAACAGTCACATCGACAATAGTAGATACTTCCGGCGGGCTGATTTTGCCTTCGTCCAATATCAGGGAGATTTGCTCCGCATCGATCCCTAATTGCACCAGAATTTCGGACACTTCATAAGTCGCCGGCTTGCCGCTGATATTAGCGCTGGTAGTGGTCAACGGGATTTTCGCCAATCTTGCCAGTTCCAAAATAACACGGTTGCCCGGAATCCTGATGCCAATGGTATCCAGCCCGGCGACGAGCACGGCAGGAATGATTTCGTTCTTACGCATGATAATCGTCAGAGCGCCGGGGAGAAATCTGCGGGCGAGATACTCTGCGACTTTATTCACGCAGGCATACTTTCCAGCCTCTGCCATTGACCCGACCGCAACATGAATCGGGTTATTGAATGACCTGCCCTTAAGTTTAAAAACCTTCGCGACAGCATCAACATTTATCGCATTTGCTGAAAAGGCATAGCCGGTGTCCGTCGGGCAGACGATAACCTCACCCCGGCGAATCAAATCGGCGGCTTCCTGCAATAATCGCCGAGAAGGTCTGTCTCTATCGATTTTCTCTATTCGGATTGGCACGTTTCCAGCTCCAGCGGCGCGTTGGGGATGACATTGAGATTCAAATCGGCAATATCACCGCGCTGCAGATGCGCATATCCCGCCGCCGCAATCATCGCGGCGTTATCGGTGCACAGAGAAAGCTGCGGGAAGAATACTTCAAGGTTGTGTCTCTTGCCGGCTTCCTGAAAGACCTCCCGCAAGCGCCGGTTTGCCGAGACTCCGCCGGTCACACTGATAGCGGTGAGCCCCTGTTCTTCCGTCGCTCTTAAGGTCTTCGTTACCAGCACATCGACGATAGCTTCCTGGAAACTGGCGGCGATGTCTTCCAGAGGCAACTTTTCTCCCGCTGAGATTTTATCTTTGAACGCGTTAATCACGAAGGTCTTCAACCCGCTGAAACTAAAGTCCAGGTTCTGCGCCCGCAACAGGGGGCGCGGGAAATTGAAGGCTTTGCGGTTGCCCTCTTTCGCCAGCCGGTCGATGACCGGACCGCCGGGAAATCCGATGTCTAAAAACTTGGCGATCTTGTCGAATGCTTCACCGGCGGCATCATCCAGCGTGGAGCCGAGCAGTTCGTAGCGGCAATAGTCCCGCACATGCAGCAGCATGGTGTGTCCGCCGGAAACGGTCAGACACAGGTGCGGCATGGGTATCTGCGGATTGCTCAGCAAGCTGGCGAAAATATGCCCTTCGATGTGGTGCAAGCCCACCAGCGGCACTTTTAAGACATAACTCAGGGTTTTCGCCGCCGCTACTCCGACCAGCAGGCAGCCGACTAATCCCTGTCGCGAGGTGACGGCAATCGCTTCAATGTCTTTCAAGGTCTTGCCGGCAGAGGTAATTGCTTCGTGAATTACGTAGCCGATCATCTCGGCATGTCGGCGGGCGGCAATTTCCGGCACGACGCCGCCGTATTTTTTAAGCATCTCCATCTGGGTGGCGATAATGCTGGACAGTATGACTTTACCATCGGCGACCAGCGCCGCGGAGGTTTCATCACAGGAAGTTTCAATACCGAGTACCAGCATTTTACTATGATCCCTTAGTCTCTGTTCTCATGTATCTGCCGATGTAGGCGCGGGCGGTTGATTCTTTCAAATACAACGGCGCTAAAGCAAGGGTATCATCACTGTCGCCGCGCTCAAGTCGCTGAGCTGCCAGCCGTGCTATCGCCGAACCGCTCGGAGTTGCATCTATCGCTTGCAGCGGAACAGGGCTATCGTTCATCGCTTGAACCAGAATTTCACGATAATACTGTGCCTGGGCACTCACCAGCATCGTAGGTTCTTTAATCAGGCTGGCAAGTCCTGAGATATCGCCGACATAATATTCGCCAAGCTGTTTACCTTCCTGGAAAAACGCGGCATAAACTGTGTTCTTTGTTCCTGCGCTGATGATGGCGCAGATGGAAAGCGCGCTCTCCCTGGCGGCGTATGCCAGCGCCGATAGAGTCGAAATGCCGGCGACGGGATTGCCGGTGCTGTAAGCCAGTATCTTGCCCACAGTAACGCCTACCCGGATACCGGTCCAGGAACCCGGACCCACACCTACACCAATGCCATCGATATCTTCCAGTTTCAGACGTGCTCCCTGCAGTGCTCCGTCGATGTGCGCCACAATTTTCTCCAGTGAATCGGATTTCGCCGGATAGCATGTATCGGCTAGCGTCCTGTCGCCGTCAATGACGCTGACAGCATTGGCATAACCTGAAGTATCGATACCCAGAATCTTCATTTTGTGCCCAACTCTGAAAGCAGGGGCGCAAATCTGCTTCCGTAAGCCTTAAAGATAATCCGCCGTTCCTTTGCCGAGAGCACCTCGAAATCAACCCGCAGATGGTCTTCCGGCAACAGGGACAACACTTTCTCCGCCCATTCGATGATAATGACACCCGATTCACCTTTTACCAAATAGTCCAGCAGCCCGATGCCAAAGCCATCGCCGATGTCATTCAGTCGGTAGACATCCATATGGTAGATCTTCAACCGACCGCTGTATTCATTGACGAAGGCAAAGGTAGGACTGTTGACATACCTCGTAGGAACTTCCAGTCCGGTGCAGACCCCGCGCGTAAACAGTGTCTTACCGCAGCCCAGCTCGCCGACCAAAGCGAGGATACTGCCCGCCTGAAGCGTTTTACCCAGGCGCTTGCCCAGGTTGAAAGTAGCGTTTGGATTTTTACTGTGAATAACGAGTTCCGTCACTGAAGATTGTCCTCTTGAAACTATTCTAGCATAATGGTACGATTTAACGTAACCATGTCTGACGAAAAATCCGCCAATTTCCCCGAAGAAAGCCTCCGCGTTGCTACCACCAACGATATTGAGGTCTCCAAGTATCTGGAGATCGCTAAAGAAAAGGGCGGTGCGCAGCCGGCTTCCCCCGAGGGCGCCGTTTCGGGCGCTGAACGGGAGGCAATTATCATCCTCGATTTCGGTTCGCAGTACAGCATGCTCATCGCACGGCGCGTACGTGAATGCCAGGTCTACTGCGAACTGCTACCCCATGACACGCCCTGGGAAAAGATAGCTCCCCTAAACCCCAAAGGCTTCATCCTCTCCGGCGGGCCCGCCAGCGTCTATGCGCAGGGTGCCCCCCAGGCACCTTCTTACGTCTACGAGAAACATCTGCCCGTACTGGGCATTTGCTACGGGATGCAGACTATCACCAAGCAGCTTGGCGGACAGGTCACGCCGGGCAGCAAACGCGAGTACGGTTACATCGTTCTCCACCTGAGCAAACCGGATTCGCCGCTTTTTGAAGGCATCTCCGATTCTCCAACGGTCTGGATGAGCCACGGCGACCGCATTGAGCAGATGCCGCCGGGTTTCACCGCTCTCGCCCAAACCGAAAACTCACCTTATGCCGTCATGGGCAATGAAAATAAAATTTTCGGTCTCCAGTTCCATCCTGAAGTTTCCCACACGCCGGAAGGTAAGACTCTGCTCAAGAACTTCGTCTACCGTATTTGCGGCTGCAAGGGCAACTGGACGATGGGCAACTTCATCAATGAAAGCGTTAGTAAAATTAAGGAACAGGTAAAAGGCGGGCGCGTGGTCAATGCCCTCTCCGGAGGCGTCGATTCCTCGGTAGTGGCAACTCTTATCCACCGCGCTATCGGCGACCAGCTGACCTGCATCTTCGTAAATAACGGACTGTTGCGCCGCGAAGAAGCCGACCGGACGCTTGATGTTTTCAAGCGCAACCTGGGCATGAATATTGTCTACATTGATGCCGTCCAGCGTTTTCTTGATCGGCTGAAAGGCGTGACCGACCCCGAGACCAAGCGCAAGATTATCGGCGAAGAGTTTATCCACATTTTCGAAGAAGAAGCCAATAAAATCGGCAAGGTGGACTTTCTGGCGCAAGGAACCCTCTATCCCGACGTTATTGAAAGTGTCTCCTCGGTAAGTAATGTCTCCGCCAAGATTAAATCGCATCACAACGTGGGCGGTCTGCCCGCGCGTATGACGCTCAAGCTGCTGGAACCTTTGCGCTACCTGTTCAAGGACGAAGTGCGGCAAGTGGGTCTTAAGCTGGGTCTGCCCGAAGAAATGATATGGCGGCAGCCTTTCCCCGGTCCGGGTCTTGCCATCCGTATCATCGGCGAAGTGACCAAAGAAAAGCTGGACATCCTGCGCGGCGCCGATTGGATCGTGATGAATGAAATCAAGAAGGCGAAAATGTACCGCCAGTTGTGGCAGAGCTTCGCCGTACTGACCGATGTGAAGTCCGTCGGCGTGATGGGCGATTTCCGCACCTACGGTTATCTGGTCGCCATCCGCGCCGTAACCAGTGAAGACGCCATGACCGCCGATTGGGCGCGCCTGCCCTATGACCTGCTGGCACAGATTTCCAACCGCATCGTCAATGAAGTCCCCGGTGTGAACCGCGTGGTCTACGATATTACCTCCAAACCCCCATCAACTATCGAGTGGGAGTAATCAATAAAGAGCTTCGATAATTCAGCCATTTCTAATTGGTTTCACGGAGGCAATCAATAAAAATACTTGTGGTCGGCGGGGGCGCCAGAGAGCATACCATCGTCTGGAAGCTGGCGCAGAGTCCCAAAGCTGAAGAAATCTTCGTGGCTCCCGGTAATGCGGGTACGGCGCAGATTGCCCATAACCTCGATATTGCCACTACTGATATCGAAGCTCTCGCCAAAACCGCCAAAGAAAACCACATCAACCTTACTGTAGTCGGGCCGGAAGTACCGCTGGCAAACGGCATCGTCGACTATTTTCAGAATTTGGGTATGGCAATCTTCGGTCCTGCGAAAGCCGCCGCGGAAATCGAATCCAGTAAAGTATTCTCCAAGGCGCTGATGCAAAAACACGGAATCCCCTGTGCGAAAAGCGTCGCTTTTGATGACTATAATAAAGCTCGGGAATATCTCCAACAGCAGACACTGCCTATCGTGGTCAAGGCGGATGGTCTGGCAGCCGGTAAGGGTGTCGTGGTCGCCGAGTCCATACCGGAAGCTATCGGCGCGCTTATCAGCTTCATGGATACCAAGACGCTCGGCGAAGCCGGCAACCGCGTCATCATCGAAGAATACCTTGCGGGTCGCGAGATGAGCGCCTTCGCCTTCAGCGACGGTAAAAATGTTGTGCCGATGGTGCCCGCCTGTGATTACAAGCGCGTCTATGACGGCGATAAGGGACCCAACACCGGCGGCATGGGCAGTTATAGTCCACCACCCTTCTACACCCCTGCGCTGGCAAAGACAGTGCTTGATACGGTCATGAAGCCAACAATCGCCGCGATGAGCAAAGAGGGCAGACTTTATAAGGGCGTCCTTTACGGCGGCTTGATGATTAACAAAACGGACACGAAAGTGTTAGAATTTAATGCCCGGTTCGGCGACCCCGAAACACAGGTTGTCCTGCCGCGCCTCAAGACCGACCTTGTGGAGATTATTGAAGCCGTTATTGATAACCATCTGGACAAGATGAAAATTGAATGGAGCGATGATGCCTGTGTGGGCGTGGTGCTCGCTTCCGGCGGCTATCCCGGCAGCTACCGCACCGGTTTCCCTATCAGCGGCTTGAACGATGTGGACAAAGACCTGATGGTGTTCCATGCTGGAACGAAGATAGGAACGGCGGGCGAAGTGCTGACCGGCGGCGGCAGGGTGCTCACCGTGGTCGCAAATGGCAAGACCGTTGCCGAAGCCCGTAAGAAAGTCTACGATAACCTGCCCAAAATCAGCTTCGAAGGCTGCTATTACCGCAAGGATATCGCGTTATTAAAACAGGAGAATTGATATGCCACTAGTCGGCGTGGTGATGGGTTCTAAATCGGATACCGAAGCACTCCAGCCCATGCTGGATATGCTCAAGCAAATGGGCATCGAGTTCGAAGTCAATGTGATTTCGGCGCACCGCACTCCGGAGAAAGCCCGCAAGTACGGTTCGGAAGCCCGGGAGCGCGGCATCGAAGTGGTTATCGCCGCGGCGGGCGGCGCGGCGCACCTGCCCGGTGTACTGGCAAGCTGGACGACCCTGCCGGTCATCGGTGTACCGCTAGCCTCCAGCGACCTCAAGGGTGTAGATGCGCTATACTCTATCGTCCAGATGCCCGCCGGCATACCGGTCGCCTGTGTCGCTATCGGCGCTGCGGGCGCTAAAAACGCCGCTTTTTTGGCGGCGGAAATCCTGGGACTCAAACACGAGTCTATCCGCCAGGCTTATGACAAATACCGCCGTGAACTCCAAGGAGACAGCAAATGATTGAACGGTATTCCCGCCCCTTGATGAAACGCATCTGGTCTGACGAAAACAAGTTCAATAAATGGCTGGATGTCGAGATTGCCGTTTGTGAAGCGTGGTCGGAAATCGGCGAGATACCGCGCCGCTCGCTCAACAAGATTAAACTGGCGAAATGTAACCTCAAGCGCATGGACGAAATCCTCAAGGAGACCCGCCATGACATGACCGCTTTCCTCGGCTCGGTTGCCGAGAGCGTCGGCGAGGACTCGCGCTTCATTCATCTGGGGCTCACGTCATCTGATGTTATGGACACCGCGCTCAGTCTCCAGATAGTCGAAGCCGCCGATGTAATTCTGGAAGATATTAAAGAGCTTATCGACGTTCTGGCGCTGAAAGCGCTGGAGCATAAATACACCCCGATGATCGGGCGTACTCACGGCGTCCATGCCGAGCCGATTACCTTCGGCTTGAAGCTGGCGCTCTGGGTCGAGGAGTTGCGCCGCGACGTGCAGCGCCTGACCGAAGCCAAGAAGATGATGGCAGTCGGCAAGATTTCCGGCGCCGTGGGCACCTATGCCACCGTGCCCCCGGAGATTGAACAGCGAGCCTGTCAGAAACTCAAGCTCCAGCCAGCGCCGGTCTCCAACCAGGTGCTCCAGCGCGACCGTCACGCCCAGTTTATCAGCACCCTGGCGATTGTCGCGGGGTCTCTGGAAAAATTCGCTACGGAAATCCGCGGTCTCCAGCGCACCGAAGTACACGAAGTGGAAGAACCGTTCGGCAGCGGACAGACCGGCTCTTCGGCGATGCCGCACAAGCGCAACCCGGAACTCTGCGAGCGGGTCTGCGGAATCGCCCGGCTTATCCGCGGCTACGCTCTGACCTCGCTGGAAAATATCGCCCTCTGGCACGAACGGGACATCAGTCATTCGTCAACAGAACGTATCACCTTCCCCGATTCCTGCCTTGTCCTGGACTACGCGCTGGGCATTTTCACCTCGGTCATGAAGGGGCTCAAGGTTTTCCCGAAACAAATGAAAAAGAACATGGAACTGACCAGCGGTCTGATTTATTCGCAACGCGTTATGCTGACGTTGATTGATAAAGGACTAAGCCGCCAGCAGGCTTATGAGATGGTGCAGCGCAACGCCGCCAAGACCTGGGAGATCGGCAAAAGCTTCCTCAAGCTTCTTCAGGCAGATGCCGATGTCGTTAAAGTGCTTTCGAAAGAAGACCTTGCCGGACTTTTTGACTACCAGTTTTACCTCCAGCATATCGATGAAATCTTCGTGCGGGTAGGCTTGACCAAGACGCAGTGGCCCAATCATAAGCTGGAAAGCATCGCACAGGGCAAGGGCAAGTCCCGGGCGAAATAGCCCCTTATTGCTTTATTCTTTCGTGGAGGATAAAAGTCATGGCAAGTCCCGATGTCCTGTTGAAAACGGATTTACCCATCCCGGTGTTTATCCGCGGCAAGGTACGCGATACCTATGCCCTCGGCAAATATCTGCTCATCGTTGCCACCGACCGTATCTCTGCCTTCGATGTGGTGCTACCGGTGGGCATCCCTGCCAAAGGAATGGTGCTCAACCAGCTTTCTGCCTTCTGGTTTCAGCAGACGGCGAACATCGTACCCAATCATGTAATTGACGTGATTAGCAGCGTGCGCCGCCTCGACCCCTATTTTACGGCGCCTTACCGCTTCAAATACCCGCAATATCTCGCCGGGCGCACCATGATTGTTAAAAAACTGGAACGTCTGCCTGTTGAGTGTGTAGTGCGCGGCTATATCGCCGGTTCGGCGTGGACGGAGTACCAAAAATCCGGCACGGCGAACGGTATCCCGCTGCCTAAAGGTCTAAAGGAAAGCCAGGAGCTTCCTGAGCCGCTCTTTACGCCGACCACTAAAGCCGATACCAGGCATGACGAGCCGCTGACCATGAGATCGGAAGAGCACACGTCTGAAC